>JAGPIR010000231.1 GCA_018054915.1 Allobrachymonas sp. | reverse complement strand
ATACCCGAACATCGCTGCTGATCACCACGTGCTGGAGTTCATGACGGATTACCTGCGCATGATGGTCGGCGGTAATTTGAATACTGTCGAAATCGAGAGCCTGATGGATGTCGAACTGGAGACGCACCATCACGAGGCGGCGGAACCCGGGCATGTCATGTCCAAGCTGGGCGATGCGACGCCCGCGTTCGGTATTGTCGTGGCGGTGATGGGGGTGGTCAATGTGATGGGTTCGGTGGGCGAGCCGCCCGCAGTGCTTGGCAAGATGATTGGTGGGGCGCTGGTCGGTACCTTTCTCGGTATTCTTGTTTCCTACGGCTTCATCTCGCCACTGGCGGGGATCATGACGCAGCGGGCGGAAGAATCCGGCACGATCTTCAAGACCATCAAGATGGTCCTGCTCGCGTCCATGTCTGGCTATGCGCCGCAGGTGGCGATCGAATTCGGACGTAAAACCCTCGGTGCGCACGACCGGCCGACATTCAGCGAGCTTGAGGAAGAGCTCAAGGCACGCAAGGGCAAGTAATTGCCGTTGCAGACCTGAGACTCAATATGGCAGACGATACCCGCCCCATAGTCATTAAGCGCAAAAAAGTGGTCGCCGGCGGTGGCCATGGCGGCGCCTGGAAAATTGCCTATGCCGATTTCGTGACGGCGATGATGGCTTTCTTCCTGCTGATGTGGCTGCTGGGGTCCACTTCCAAGGGAGACTTGCAGGGGATTGCCGATTATTTCCAGAACCCGCTGAAGGTGTCGATGCAAGGAGGGGATGGGAGTGGTGATGCAACCAGCATCCTCAAGGGCGGCGGCCAGGATCTGACGCGGCAGGCCGGGCAGGTGAAAAAGGGAGAAAAGGGAGATGTGGAAGCCAAGCGCACGACCTTTTCAAAGGAAGCACAAGCGGAATTCCTGCGCCAGGAGCGCGCGCGACTGGAAAAGCTGAAGGCCGATATCGAGAAGATGATCGAGGAAACGCCGCAACTGCTGCAGTTCAAGAAACAGTTGCTGCTCGATATCACCTCGGAAGGCCTGCGCATCCAGATCGTGGACGAGCAAAATCGTCCGATGTTCGACCTTGGCGGGGATCAGATCAAACCGTATGCCCGCGACTTGCTGCGGCAGATCGGCAGATTGCTCAATGGGGTTTCCAACCGCGTCAGCCTGGCCGGGCATACCGATGCCGCTCCGTTCAGCGGCGGCATTCAGGGGTTTTCGAACTGGGAACTTTCAGCCAATCGCGCCAATGCCTCGCGGCGTGAGCTGGTGGCCGGTAGCCTGGAGGCGCACAAGGTGATCCGGGTGGTTGGGCTGGGGGCGACGGTGTTGTTCGACAAGAATGATCCACTAAATCCGGTTAACCGGCGGATCAGCATTGTCGTGCTCAATCAGCGTACGGAGCGGGCAATTCTTAATGAAGAAGGCCCGACCAGCGATACTGATGGTGACGAGATACCCTATGTGCCGGGGTTGCCAGCGCCCGAGTTACGCTAATTTTGATGGCAGGACTGGATGAACGACCGTATTGACGGATAATGCAACGTTTGTCCTGATGAGTAAAAGGAAAGAAGGTAATGGCCAAAGTCATTCTTGCGGTCGACGATTCGGCCTCCATCCGGCAAATGGTGTCGTTTACCCTGAAAAGCGCCGGCTACGAAGTTCTCGATGCCGTCGATGGGCAAGATGGGCTGGAGAAGGCGAATGCCCATGCAGTCGATCTGATCCTGACCGACCAGAACATGCCACGCATGGATGGTCTGAGCTTGATCAAGACCCTGCGGGCGATGCCGCAATACGCAAAAACCCCGATTCTGATGCTCACTACCGAGTCCTCCGACGCCATGAAAACGCAGGGTCGGGCGGCCGGGGCAACGGGCTGGCTGGTCAAGCCGTTTGATCCGCAGCGTCTAATTGATGTGGTGCGCAAGGTCATCGGCTGATACAGATGACGGACGGGAGGCGGAAGCTGCAGGGGCCGCATCGAACACTACGCAGTGGCGCCTAAGGGAGCGGGCATGGCCATCGACATGAGTCAGTTTTTCCAGATCTTTTTCGAGGAATCGGAAGAGCATCTGGCGACCATGGAGTCTCTGTTGCTGGAGCTGGATGTCGCGCAGCCGGATCCGGAACAGCTCAACGCCATTTTTCGAGCAGCCCACTCAATCAAGGGGAGTGCGGGCACCTTTGGCTTTGCTGATCTGGCGGAAACCACGCACGTGCTTGAAAATGTGCTGGATCGCATCCGCAAGGGGCAACTTGCCCTGCGCGCCGATATGGTGGATGTGTTTCTCAAAGCAGGGGATGTTTTGCGCGGCATGCTGGCGGCGCATCAAGGGCATGGCAGCAGTGATCCAGTAGCAGTGGCTGCGTTGTGTACAACCTTGCAGCAGCTGGAGAGCGGTCCGCCCGCTACTGTTGCGCCAGCGGCAGACACGCCCGCAGCGGCTTCGCCGTCTGAGGATTCCGTTGCGACGATGGGGCGCTATCTGCTGCGCTTTGTGCCGACGGCGCATGCTGTGACATCGAATGCCATTCCGCAGTTGCTGGATGAATGGCGCGAACAAGGTACGGTGGAGGTCTTGCGCCAGCCGCTGGCGACGGATGACGATCTGACCTGGGAGGTGCGGGTCAGCACCAACCAGGCGCGCTCGGCACTATCGGAAGTGCTCGAATTCGTTGCCGAAAGCGGCCGCTGGCAGTTGCTGGACGAGGGTGCGGTTGAACAGGCCGCCGGTTTCGGACTCTTCGACGCAGGGGAGCAGAT
>JAGPIR010000230.1 GCA_018054915.1 Allobrachymonas sp. | reverse complement strand
ACAAGCACCTGGGCCTTGCGGCGCCAGGTGCCTGATTTGTATGGGGTGGCTGATGGGGCTCGAACCCACGACAACAGGAATCACAATCCTGGACTCTACCAACTGAGCTACAGCCACCGTAGAGCGTGAAATTATAGCGCGGCCATGCGGCTTATTGCGCAAGTTCCATAAATATTACGGGGCAGCCAAGGCCAGCTCCGCAGGCAGCGCCGGTTTGGGCACATTGATCTTGACCTTCAGTGTCTGCCTGAGGCTATCCAGGTACGCCTGCATCTGCGCCTGCTCGGCGCCCTGCATCACGGCAGGAGCAAGCTGGGCGCGCAGGCCGGCGGCCTCGGAGTCGGATGCTTCCACCGCTTTGCCGATGCGCACGATGGCATATCCCCGCGAGCCCAGATCCGCCCCTTCGAGGGCCGGCAGCTTGGCCACATCGGCCCGCAATGCAGCATCGACCACGGCGCGAGGATACTGCCCCGGTTTGATTCTGGAAATAACCTGAGGCGCAGCAAAAGAAGCGCTGGCGGGGTTCTGCGTCCACTGCTGCAGCTGGGCCTTGCCTGCCTCCACGGCCAATTCCGCCGCTTTGGCCTGCACGTAATCGGCCTTCACTTGGGCTTTTACTGTTTCATAGGGCTTGGTATGCGCCGCTGCATGCGCAGTGACGCGCACCACCACGACCAGCTGCCCGTTCCCCACGGGAATGGGATCGCTGGCAAGTTTGCCCTCCAGCGCCTGGGATGAAAATACCGCCCGCAGCACGGCCGGTTCGGCCAGCACGCCCTGCATGCGCGGCGCTGGCGGAGGTGTCAGCCCCTGAGCAGTTTGCACCGGCAGCCCAAGCTTCTCTGCTGCCGCCTTGAGTGAGCGCCGGTCTTTGGCCACTTCTTCGGCCAGCAGCCGGGCGTCGTTGCTGAAATCCTGCTTCTGGCGCTCCTGACGGAAATCATTCTCGACCTGCTTGCGGATGGCCTGCAAGGACGCAACCGCGGCGGGCTTAACGGCGTCGAGCCGGATGATGTGGTAGCCAAACCGGCTCTGCACCACCTCGCTGATGCCGCCGGGCTTGAGGGCGAATGCGGCATCGGCAAAAGGCTTGACCATGGTTTCGCGGCTGAAAAAGCCCAGGTCGCCGCCCTTGGCCGCAGAGCCCGGATCTTGCGAGTGCTGCTTGGCCAATTCGGCAAAGCGCTCAGGCTTGGCCTTGATGTCCTTGAGCAGGTCTTCGGCCTTCTTCCGGGCTGCAGCCAGTGTCGCCGCATCGGATTTTTCGTCAGCGGCAATCAGGATATGGCTGGCGCGGCGCGTTTCCGGCTGGCCATAGCGTGCGCCTTGTGAGGCAAACCACTCCTGCAGTTCCTTTTCCGTATACGGATGGCGCTTTTGCACGGCGGCTGCATCCAGCACCAGGTATTCAATACCGGCCTGCTCCGGCACGCTGTAACGCGCCGCCTGCTGCCCGTACCAGGCCTGCAATTGCGCCTCGTCAGGCTGCACCTTGGCGGCATAGTCCGCAGCGGGGAACAGGGCCACCTGCACTTCGCGCTGCGTCAGCAGGGGTTTGATTGCCTGCTCGGTCAGCACCGCTGGTTGCCAGCCGGTGGCAACCCCCACCACCTGCATCAGGCGCTGCTCCGACAGTTGCGCGCGAATCATGGCCTCAAAGGCTTCCGGTGTTTTGCCGTTTTGCCGCAGCAAATCGGCATAGGCCTTGGTGTCGATTTTTCCGTCAGCCCCGCGCAACGCCGCGACCTGCGGAATCTGCAACAGGGCCTCCTGCACGCGCTGATCGGGCACATAGAGTTGGTGCTTGTGCACCCACGCTGCCAGCATGTAGTCATTCACCATGCGCTCAAGCGTCTGGTATTTGGCAAAGTCGGACTCCAGCAGGCTGTCGTCCATGCCTGGCTGGCTGGCGCGCAGTTGCTGCACCCGCTCGCGGTGGACTGCGTCCCAGTCCTTCTGGGTAATGGCCTTGCCATCCACGACCGCCACCCCATTGCCCGGTCCGACGGCACGCTGATACAGTTCGAGGCCGCCCAAAATGAAGGATGGAATCACAAGCAGCATTAGCAGGCCGGTCAGCAACTTGTTGTTCTTGCGAATAAATTCAAACATGCGCGGCTTCAGAAAACAATGAAAAAGTGATCAGGCATTCTAACGGCTGGGCAAGGCCGCAACCAGATACCCGGCAAAAGGTCATTCCACCACGGTGAGTTTGGCAATACCCAGCGCCAGCCATTTCACGCCGTGCCGCAAAAAGCGCACTTGCGCCCTGGCGTCGGCCCCGCTGCCCTCGATGACCTGCACCGTGCCTTCGCCAAATTTGGTGTGGAAGACGCGCACGCCAGCCCGCAGGCCCGTGTCCGCCCCCTGCTGCGGCGCCGCTGCGCCACCCTGCCCCACCGACTGGCGCACGTCGCGGTTCCATTGCGGCTCAATGTGCGTGCGGCCCGCACCAGGAAACGGCATGGCGTCGGCAAAGGCGCTGCGCTGCGGAGTCAGCCATTTCAGGCATTCCTCGGGCAGTTCATCAAAAAAGCGGCTGCGGATGTTGTAGCGCGTCTGCCCGTGCAGCAGCCGCGTCTGCGCATGGCTCAGGTACAGGCGCTGGCGCGCCCGGGTAATGGCCACGTACATCAGGCGGCGCTCTTCTTCCAGCCCGTCGTAGTCGTTCATGGCGTTTTCGTGCGGGAACAGCCCTTCCTCCAGACCGCTGATGAACACGGCATTGAACTCCAGCCCCTTGGCGGCATGCACGGTCATCAAT
>JAGPIR010000229.1 GCA_018054915.1 Allobrachymonas sp. | reverse complement strand
CTGGGTGTTGGGTCTGCCTTCTGGGGGGTGGTGGCCGGGGTTTTGGCTTTGCTCATGCAGGAGGGACTCCGATCCCGGACCAACTGAAGGCGGAGCTGGCACGGCATCGGAAATTTTTGCAAACCCTCTACACTCGTTCCATCAAACCCATTGGCGGCACCGGCCGCCTGCAGGAGGCACCGTCTGTTATGCGTCTGTTGTTCATTGCCGATCCGCTTGAGTCGTTCGCCGTTTACAAGGACAGCACGTTCTCCATGATGCGCGAGGCACAATCGCGCGGATATCGCGTGCATGCATGTGAACCCAGGCATTTGCGCTGGTTGCAAGGTGAGCGCGTTGGTTCCGAGGTGCGCGCCATCACCCTGACCGGAAAAAAGCCGGCATGGTTCGAACAAACAGACACGCACCGCATGGCGCTTTGTGAGTTCGACGCCGTTGTGATGCGCAAGGATCCGCCATTCGATGCGGAATATATTTATGCCACCCATCTGCTCACGCAGGCTGAACGCGAGGGCGCCCGCGTGTTCAATGCACCGCAGGCGTTGCGTGAACACCCGGAGAAACTGGCGATTCTGGAGTTTGCGCAGCACATCGCGCCCACGCTGGTGACGCGCAGTGCCGAAGACATTCGAGCCTTTCATGCCGAACACCAGGATGTGATTCTGAAACCGCTCGATGGCATGGGCGGCATGGGGATATTTCGTGTCAGGGCGGATGGCCTGAACCTGGGCAGTATCATCGACACGCTCAACGACGGCGGGCGGCGCACCGCGATGGTGCAGAAATTCCTGCCGGAAATTGCCCAGGGCGACAAGCGGGTGCTTATCATCAACGGAGAGCCCGTGCCTTTTTGTTTGGCACGCATCCCCCAAGGTGACGAAGTACGCGGGAACCTTGCTGCCGGCGGCAAGGGTGTGGCGCAACCTTTGAACGATGCGGACCGTCAAACGGCCACTGAAATTGGTCGTGTACTGGCGCCGCGAGGCCTCCTGCTGGTGGGCCTGGACATCATTGGCGACAAGGTGACAGAAATCAATGTGACCAGCCCGACGTGTTTCCAGGAAATTCATGACCAGACCGGCTGCGACGTGCCTGCCTTGTTCATCGATGCGCTGGAGCGGGCCTGCGAAGCAAAACTGCGGAGCTGAATGAGAGCGCGATGGATGCCCAAGTTGTCACAGGCCTGGCAATCCAGCTGGCTTTTACCGAGGCGCACAACCCTGCGCAATAAAAAATGACTGATTCACCGGAAAAACCCAAACTGTTTTCCATGATCCGTAGCTTTCACCTGGCCGACTGGTTTACGCTGGGAAACGCGGTTTGTGGGGTTGGTTCCCTGTTTGCCACCATCAACTACATCCAGGATCATGGTGCGGAACATGTCTATTACGCCTGTGCCCTGGTGCTTGCAGCCTTCGTATTCGATGTGCTGGACGGCCGGGTGGCGCGCTGGCGGCATGCCTCCTCGCCTTTGGGCCGTGAACTGGATTCACTGGCAGACGTGATTTCCTTTGGCGTGGCTCCCGCCGTGATTGCCTATGGTTGCGGCATGCAGGGCCTGTGGGACCGGATCGTGCTGGGGTACTTTGTGGCGTGCGGGGTTTCGCGGCTGGCCCGCTTCAA
The DNA here is from genome assembly GCA_018054915.1 of Allobrachymonas sp. Taxonomy (GTDB): domain Bacteria; phylum Pseudomonadota; class Gammaproteobacteria; order Burkholderiales; family Burkholderiaceae_C; genus Brachymonas. Next base: position 1,148 of record JAGPIR010000229.1, on the reverse strand, counting down.
TGTCACCGCCGAAAAGCTCTCGGCGGGCACCGGCAAGGTGAAATACTTTGAAGGCACACCCATCCCCACTTCGTTGTTGCTGGTTTTCCTGCTGTGGGCAGCGGCTGCATACGGTGCGATTGGCCCCCATCTGTGGGGTGGCCAGATCGTGGTGCTGGACTATGTTCTGCATCCGCTGGTGCTGCTGTTTGCGCTTTCCGGCTCGTTGATGATCAGCCGCCTGCGCATTCCCAAGCTGTAGCTATTGGTCGATTCGGCGTGTGTTGCTGCCCGGCGAACCAGGCAGCCAGGATTCGATCGTCACAATCGATTATTTCACCAGTCACATCTGGATACGGCCATTGATGCCGCTTTACCTGACTTTGCCGGGATGTGGCGTCTTCAGTCCTGATGGACAACCATTTTGAGCAGTTCGCGCACCAGTATCTGTGCATCCTCGAATATCTGGCTGATGCGCGCATTGAGCATATAGCAGGGCGTTGTGACCAGGCGATTTTGCCTGTCCACCGCCACTTGACCGTGGCCGGTATCCTGATGAATGGCGCCCATTTTCCGGCATGCGTCGGCCGTTTCTGCATCCTTGCCGATCGTCAGGTGTGCGCCCGGCAGCAGCCTGGCGAGTATCACGGGTGCGATGCACAGCGCCCCGATCGGCTTGCCTGCCTGGTGCATGGTGGCGACTGCGTGCGCCATATCTTTTTGCACGCTGCAGTGCGCACCAGCTTGTGCAAAATCGCTCAGGTTGAGGGCTGCTCCGAAACCGCCGGGCATGACCAGGGCGTCGAACCGGCTGGCATCAAAGTCCGCAAGGGGCTGGATTGCGCCGCGCGCGATGCGCGCCGATTCCACCAGCACGTTGCGCGCATCATGCACTTCGGAGCCGGTTAGGTGATTCACAACGCGCGCCTGTGCCATGTCTGGTGCAAAGCACTGGTAGCTTGCGCCTTGCTGGTCTAGGGCCAGCAAGGTGCACACGGCCTCATGAATCTCGCTGCCGTCCTGAAAGCCGCAGCCTGAAAGAACCACGGCGACTTTTGGGGAGGAAGAAAGGGTCATGGTGATTGGCCGGTTATTCAGGGGTGCCGATTCTGATGGATGACGCGGGGCCGCGCAAGAAGTAGATGCGCGGCCCCCGGCCAATCCTATCG
>JAGPIR010000228.1 GCA_018054915.1 Allobrachymonas sp. | reverse complement strand
ACATCGTGGTGATCATGATGATCACCAGTACCAGCAAGGATGCGCTGAAGCTGCGGGTGAGTTTGCGCCGAATGGAAGTATGGAATATCATCGCAGGTCAAGTGTGTCCATTGTGTCCGGACAAATGGAATGGACACAGCAAATCGTCTATCTTAAGGTACCATGAAATTCTCTCTTGCCTCTGAAAACTTGCTTTCAACCGTCAAAAACCGGGCGGATCTGTTGATCGTGCTGGTGCAGAATGGGCATGCTGGTTTTGCAAGTGGAAAAACCGGTGTGCAGGCGGCGTTGAATCAGGCGGCGAAGGCGGGCCATCTTGCGACAGAAAAGGGCAAGACGCTGGCTTTGTATCAGGCTAGCGGGTGGGTGGCGCCGAAGGTGCTTGTTCTGGGGCTTGGCGGCGGCACACCAGAGGAGTTGCGGGAAGTGCTGGGCAAGGCTGTCGCGGAGCACGCACGGGAATGTTCAGTCCTGGCAGTGTGTTTCGGACAGGATGCGTCGGTGCAGCAGTTGACGGTGACCATGCAGGCAGTGGCGCTGGCTGGATATGTCTATAGCCATACCAAACCCAGCGCCAAACCCAAGTTGCGGCAAGTTCTCGTGGATATGCCCAATACTGCTACCAACGCCGAGGCGTTTGTTTATGGCCAGGCGCTGGTGGCGGGCATGGATTTGACGCGCGAATGGGCCAACCGCCCGGGAAATCATGCAACGCCAGCCAAGCTGGCCGAAACGGCCAGACAGATCGTCCGCCAGGCCAATGCAGCAGCCCATAAAAAGGCCTTCATGTGCGAAATCCTGGATCGTGCAAAGGTCGAGAAGCTGGGCATGGGGGCCTTTCTGTCGGTTGCCCAGGGAACAGACGAACCCTTGCGTTTCATCGTATTGCAGTACCAGGGAGCCGCAGCCCGGCAACAGCCGGTCGTTTTCGTGGGCAAGGGCATTACGTTCGACAGCGGCGGCATTTCCATCAAGCCTGGCCCCGGCATGGACGAGATGAAATACGACATGGGCGGGGCTGCCAGCGTTCTGGGCCTTTTTGAGGCCTTGCGCCTGTTGCGGCCAGCCATCAATGTGGTCGGCCTCATTCCCAGCTGCGAGAACATGCCCAGCGGCCGGGCGATCAAGCCGGGCGATGTGGTGACCAGCATGAGCGGCCAGACCATCGAAATACTCAACACCGATGCCGAGGGGCGCCTCATTCTTTGTGATACCTTGACGTACGCAGAACGTTTCAAGCCCCGGGCCGTCGTGGATATTGCCACCCTCACTGGTAATTGCGTCCTGGCGTTGGGAAATGTGCGCTGCGGTCTGTTTAGTCCGAACGACCGGCTGGCCACCGCATTGCAGCAGGCGGCCGATGCCGCACATGACCTGTGCTGGCGCATGCCCATGGACGATGCCTATGGTAAGGAGCTGAAATCCAATTTCGCCGATATGGCCAATATCGGCGGGCGCACGGCCGGCGCCATTTCAGCAGCCAAATTTCTGGAGCGTTTTACCGGCAAGTATCCGTGGGCGCATCTGGATATAGCCGGGGTTGCATGGAGTGATGGCACAGCCAAGGGCGCCACTGGAAGGCCTGTACCTTTGTTGTTGGAGTTTGTTTCCAATCTTGCAGAAACGCCAGTGGATTTTCATGAAAAAGCGGGTGTATCTGGTCGCTCGGGGGCTCTTGCGAAGCCGGTCGCCGCAAAGAAATCAAACGTGGTGCGCAGCAAGTGACCCAGATCGATTTCCATTTCAATGTTCCTGACACATTGGCCCATGTTTGCAGACTGGTACGCAAGGCTTTGGAGAAAACCCCTTCGATAGTAGTGACAGGTGACTCCGTGCTGCTCACCAGGCTGGACAATATGCTTTGGGACTTTGCCCCAACAGCGTTTTTGGGGCACGTTTTGCTCCAGGGTGAGACAGGTAGTTTGTGTGGGCAGGAGCTGGAACGGGCACGCGTGTGGTTGAGTACCAGCCCTGATCACTGCCAACGGCACGATTTGCTGATAAATCTGTCTGATGCTGTTGCCGCAGGATTTGAGCAATATGAACGGCTGATAGAGGTGGTTTCACTGGATGACCAGGACCGGCAGCGCGCCAGAGACCGTTGGCGCTACTATGCAACCCGGGGGTATGCAATATCCGGGCATGCTATTGGTGCATTGAAAAATAACATCTCAGAACCCTGTTGAGGGGTGTTACGGCAGCGTGCCATCAGATAACTGGCCAGGGTTCACGGCATGCGGCACAATAGCAAGCTGCGTGCTGGTCATCGCAGCAGGGCAAGCAGGATTGCGAGAAATTTGTTTTGGTTTAAGGCTCGGAGTGCTGGGCCCTGCATGATCGGGTTTGCGCGATTCCTGATTTTATCGAGGGAGCAATATTCATGGCAGCAGACAACCCGCCGAGGTTTGTTCCGACATTGACGGAAACGGCAAACAACATCACGCCCAGCACGGCGGTTGAAGATACCGCCTATTTTGAGCAAAGGGATCCGGTTGATTCCATGCTTGATCTGGATCTGAGTGACCTTGAGGCTCCCGTCTCCCGGATTGAGCAGGTTTCGCCCCTGGGTGCCTACCAGGGAAACCGTGTGGTCAATCCGCAGGCGGTGAATCGTGACCCGGTAGTACCCAAGCTGTCTCCGATTGTCAGGCCGGCAGCAGCTCCGCCGGATGTTCCTGTGCGAGCCGCCCCCGTTTTTGCCTCGCCCGCCGCTGCAGCCGTTCCACAGAAACCGGCCAGTTTGCAATCGATGCTCCCTGGAGACTGGAGCAATCAATTGCGGG
>JAGPIR010000227.1 GCA_018054915.1 Allobrachymonas sp. | reverse complement strand
CATCTGATCTGCCGCAATGACGCCGCGCAGCCCAAGAGGCCGACCGATAGCGGCAAATATTTCCTCTGCATGTGGCGCCAGCATCACCATTTCACCCGATGCGGCGGAATTGAAGCGATAAAGCATCCTTGCCTCCTTCTCCCACCCGTTCGCAGTCATTCTATCGCCGGGTGCTGATTTTCGTCCGTCCGAAACAATTCCCGCAGCATGGCCACCGTGCCACGCAATTTTTCGCCCCGGGCGTCTGCCAGCAGGCTGCCGCGCTGCGCGTGAGGTGCATTGATCCGCAGATGAACGCCCACGTCTTCCTGCAGACCCTCGCACCAAGCGTGCAGGCTCAGCACATCCACCGTCTGACCATGCAGGCCGGACGTCTGGCTGGCCTCATAAGCCACGCGCTGATCCATCAGAACGATTTCCACGGCTTTCGCGTCATCGGCAAACAGGTGCAGATGAATATCGTTGAGGCGCGTAGCCGTGCCGCGCCAGACGGCCCCGCCGAGCAAAGGCCCAAATTCTTCCAGCCTGAGCATCCAAGACAGCGCCAGTTCACGCAGCGCGGCCAGTTCCTGCGGCTGGGTATCCCGGCAAAAAAGGGCCAGATGTTCCCGTACAGCGTCTTCCACGAGATGGTTGTCGGGCAAAGAGGTGCGCGCTGGCAACCCCAACGCCTTCAGGGCGCGATGCTTGGCCGCTCCGTATTCCAGTCCTTGCTCTACCACCAGGCGTGCTGCTGTCTGTGCGATGGCGGCTGCAGTATGTGTCATGGGCGCATTGTGACCGATTCCTGTATATGCCGCCCACGCAAACGCCAGACCACCCCAGCACCTCGGTGCCGGCTTCAGTAAACCGGTGGCATGCCCGGCGGACGGGTCTTGAAACGCTTGTGCAGCCAGAAATACTCTTCCGGCCGCTGCCGCACCCACGTTTCCAGATGGCTGTTCATGCGCTGGGTGTCGGCACGCACGTCACCGGTGGGGAAATCGCTCCAGGGCGGGCTCAGGTGCAAGCTGTAGCCATGCGGCTCCATATAGGTCACGGCCGTGATGACCTGCGCCCGCCCCAGCCGGGCAAATCGCGCCAGCGAAGGAATCGTGGCGGCAGGTTGTCCAAAAAATTCCACGAAGATGGATTCTTCTGCGCCGAAGTTCATGTCGGGCAGCAAATACAGCACCCCTCCCTTGCGCAAGGCAGCCACAACAGGCTTGATGCCGTCGCCACGCCAGACCGGCAGGTTGTTCGGAAAACGGCTACGCCCGCGGCGCACCCAGCGATCAAGAGGGGCATTGCGCAGCGGGGTGTAGATCGAGACACAGGCGCGCGTTTGCAGCAACGGCGCCAACAGCATGCCACCGGCATCCATGCCCAGAAAATGCGGCGCAAACAGGACGGTGGGCCTGGGTGCAAGCACCGCTGCGCTGTCACCAACCAGCCGCACCCGCCGGCGCACCAAGGCCTCACTACCATGCCACAGCCAGATACGGTCGAGCATCGACTGCGCCAATCGCACGCAATGCTGGCGGATCAGTCGCTGGCGGTGTGCAGCATCTTGTTCGGGAAAACACAGTTGCAGGTTCACATCGGCAATGCGCCTGCGGTTGCGCGCCATATCCAGGAACAAGTACACTACCCACCCCAAAATCACTCCCAGGCCGCGCCATACGCCCAGCGGCAGGTGCGCCAGCACTTTCAGTAGCGCGTAAACGGCGCGCTCGATGCCCCGGGGCGCAAGCAGGATGCGTTGCGGCGGTGTTTCATGCAACGCCTGTTCTTCTGCGGCAGACGGTGTCATCACGCGTCCGTTTCCTGCGCAGACCGTGACGGGAGCCCTGCGGCAGGCAGGGCGGCAACGGGTCCGGACAGTGCACGCGGACGCCGGTAGCGCGGGTAACCCCACATATATTGATCGGGCGCCGTGAGAATGAGCTGCTCCACCGCACGGTTGATCTGCTCCACCGCCGTCTGCAGGTCGCCAGACAAGGGCTCCGGCATGGGCAGGCAGTGCAGGCAATAGCCACGGGCAGCCGCAAGACGCTCGCCCCACACCATCACCACGGCGGCTCCCGTCTGGTGCACCAGCTTGGCCGCCAGGGTCATGGTATAGGCTGGCCGGCCGAAAAAGGGCGCCCATACGCCCTGCCCTTCGGGCGGCACGTGGTCTGGCAGCAAACCGACGGCCCGGCCATGACGCAATTCACGCACCATTTGCCGCACACCCGACAGCGAAATCGGCACGGCGCGCAGCCCGGGCCGGTCGCGCGCATGTTGCATCATCTCGGCCATCCAGCGCTCTTTGGCCGGCCGGTATAAGACGGTCAAATCTCCATACTGGGGCCCAAAACGCGCCGCCATCGCCTGCGCGGTGATCTCAAAACACCCCAAATGCGGCGTCAGAAAAACAATTCCCTTGCCTGCTGCATACGCCTGCCGGACAACGTCTTCGCCCATCCATTCGCACGGAACCGGCGGCCCCAGCCACAACCGGGGCAACTCCATGAGCATGCGTCCATTGTGCGCAATAGCGCCCCGCACCTGGCGGGCGCTCAGCCCGGCCTGCACCCTGTTTTCATGCCAACGCTTGCGGTAGCGCGTCGAGAAGCCGTACGACAACCAGCCAGCGACAACGCCCATGGCGTGCAAAAGGCCCAACGGCACATGCGACAAAAAACGAAAAAGACCTTCCATATCTGAACCGTCCTGCGGCGCCTGCGCCAGCCGGTATTTCCATAAGTAGCGACGGGTCGCCCATCATCAAGCTGGTACGCATTGCAAAATGCTAGAATGAAAAACACCGGCG
>JAGPIR010000226.1 GCA_018054915.1 Allobrachymonas sp. | reverse complement strand
AAATGCGCAGCCTGAGACCCCGGCTAACTGGTTTGCAGCATGTCCATTTTTTGCCTATGAACAAGATCCTCATCATTGCCCATGCTCCGTTTGCGCAGGCGCTCAGGGCCTGCGCCCTGCATGTGTTTCCGGATTGCGCGCAACAGGTGCAGGCGCTGGACGTGCCTGCGGACGAACCCTGTGACAAAACCTTTGAAACTGCATGCGCCCTGGCACCAGCGGAGGAGGGGGGCGACTTGCTGGTGTTGACCGACGTCTTTGGCGCGACCCCCAGCAACGTGGCGCAGCGATTGTTGCAGCATTGTGCGGCTAAAGGGGTGCAGGTGCGCGAAGTCACGGGCGTGAATCTGCCGATGCTGTTGCGCGCGATATGCTATGCATCGTTGCCGCTGCACGATCTGGAGCAGTGTGCGCTTACTGGCGGGCAGCAAGGCATGTTCGCGGTGGACTTTGCCACGGGTGCTCCAGTCTGCACGCTCCTGCCGGCTGCTGCCGTTTCTACAGAATCTTCCTGACCTGTTCTTTCTGCAATGATTCAGCAAACCATCACCATCAGCAACAAACTGGGGCTGCACGCCCGGGCTTCGGCCAAGCTCAGCAAGCTGGCAGCCTCCTTCCCTTGCGAAGTGTGGCTTGCGCGCGGATCGCGCCGCATCAATGCCAAAAGTATCATGGGGGTGATGATGCTGGCGGCAGGATTGGACGCGCAAGTCGTGCTCGAAACCTCGGGCGAACAGGAGCAGGAGGCCATGCAGGCCATTGCGGACTTGTTCGCAGACAAGTTCGGGGAGGGGGAGTGATTCCGCGCGCAGCACATGCCGGGCGCGCGGCTGCATTCGTAGCAAGGAGCGCGGCATGACCATTGCCATTCACGGCATCGGTGTCGGCCGCAGCATTGCGATTGGCCGTGCGGTGGTTATTGTTCCCAGCAGCGCAGAGGTCGAGCATTACTTCATCGAACCTGCCGAAGTGGAAGACGAGATTGCCAGGGTATTGCGCGCCCGTGACTCGGCCATTCAGGAAGTGCAGCTCATGCTGGCCACCCTGCCAAAGGACGCGCCTAGCGAGCTGCCGGCGCTGCTGGATGTGCACATGATGTTGCTGCAGGATGAAGAGATCTTCAGCGGCGTGCGTTACTGGATTGCTGACCGGCTGTACAACGCGGGCTGGGCCTTGTCCAACCAGTTCGAGCGTCTGGCTCGGCAGTTTGACGAGATGGAGGACCCTTACCTGCGGGAGCGCAAGGCCGATCTGGAACAGGTGATTGAGCGGGTCATCAGCCGTTTGCACGTGCAGCAATCGCAGCTTGAGAGCCGGCAGACGGCCGTCCGTCAGGGCGGGGATGCGCAGAAAAGCCTGTCCGATGACTTGGAGCAGGATGCGCTGGTGCTGATTGCGCACGACCTGTCGCCTGCCGATATGCTGCATTTCCGGCAGAGCGTGTTCAAGGGTTTTGTGACCGATGTGGGTGGCAAGAACAGCCATACCGCGATTGTTGCGCGCAGCATGGGCATTCCGGCCGTGGTCGGCGCGCGCAGCGCCAGCCATCTGGTGCATGACGACGACTTGATCGTGATTGACGGCGATGCCGGCGTGATTCTCGTGAATCCGCCGCAGATGGTGATTGATGAGTACCGCTTTCGCCAGCGTCAGGACGCGCTGGATCGAAGCCGTCTGGATCGGCTGTTGCACACCCCTGCCGTGACACTGGATGGCCAGAAAGTGGAATTGCTTGCCAATATCGAACTGCCAGAAGATACGCAAGCGGCGCTGGCGGCTGGTGCAGCGGGCGTTGGACTGTTTCGCAGCGAATTCCTGTTCATGGGGCGCAAGCATCATTTGCCGGACGAAGAGGAGCAGTATCACGCCTATAGCCGCGCGCTTGACGGTATGGCTGGCCTGCCGCTGACCATTCGCACGATTGATGTGGGCGCCGACAAGCCGCTGGATGACAGCGCCAGCGATGCTGCCCACCTCAATCCTGCACTTGGCTTGCGCGCCATCCGCTGGAGCCTGGCGGAGCCGGCCATGTTCCTTACGCAACTGCGGGCCATTTTGCGGGCCGCATCGCATGGCCGCATCCAGGTGCTCATCCCCATGCTGGCGCACGTCAAGGAAATTCGTCAAACCCTGGAGATGATAGACACGGCGCGCGAGCAGATCGCCGCGCGTGGCGGTGTGTATGGCAGAGTGGAAGTGGGCGCGATGATCGAGGTTCCCGCCGCCGCCATCATTGCCCCCATTTTTCTGCAGTATTTTGATTTTCTCTCGATCGGCACCAATGACCTGACGCAGTACACGCTGGCGATCGACCGGGCGGACGAGTCGGTGGCGCACCTGTACGATCCGCTGCACCCGGGCGTGTTGCAATTGCTGGCAGGGACCATCCGTGCCGCCATCGCGGCGGGCAAGCCTGTTTCGGTGTGCGGCGAAATGGCTGGAGACACGGCGTTTACCCGCCTGCTGCTGGGGTTGGGGCTGCGCAGCTTTTCCATGCATCCGGCGCAAATTCTGGCGGTCAAACAGGAAATCGTGCGCGCCGATGCCGGCAGGCTGGCGGATTGGGCGCAACGCGTGATCACCAGCAGTGAGCCAGCCGAACTGATGCGGCAGGAGGGATGATGCGGTTCCCGCATTGTTGCCAGCGGCCCTGCGCGGAGCATTGGTGGGGAGGGAAAGCATGGCGTTGACCATTGCCGTGGCGCAATGCAATCCGGTTGCGGGGGACCTTGCGGGCAACACCCGTTTGATTGTTGATGCGGCACGCAAAGCCCATGCACAAGGTGCTCAGCTGTTGTTGCTGCCCGATGG
>JAGPIR010000225.1 GCA_018054915.1 Allobrachymonas sp. | reverse complement strand
CCGTACCAGTGCGCAGCACGGCCTTGAGGTCGGCGCCCGCCATCTGCGTCACATCGGCCACGGCTTTTTGCAGCGCCTGCTGGATTTCGGCCAGCGCCGGCACGGGTACCCACAGCGGCAGGTCGTCGTCGAGTACATGGTCGTCGCGGACATACCCGTGGGCCAGCACATAATCGCCCAGCATCTGGCTGTTGCGCAGTCCGGCGCAGTGACCGAGCATGATCCAGGCGTGCGGACGCAGCACGGCCACATGGTCGGTCATGGTCTTGGCGTTGCTCGGCCCCACTCCGATGTTGACCATGGTGATGCCACTGTGGCCGGGCCGCACCAGATGGTAGGACGGCATCTGCGGCAGGCGCTGCGGGTGCGCGCCCTGCACGAATCCGTCCGGCGCGCCATGCTGCAGGTGGTGGGTGACCACATTGCCCGGTTCGACAAACGCGGTATAGCCGCTGGCCGCATCCTGCATGGCGAGCTGTCCCAGGCGGATGAATTCGTCGATGTAGAACTGGTAATTGGTGAACAGCACGAAGTTCTGGAAATATCCTGCATCGGTGCCGCTGTAGTGGCGCAGGCGTTGCAGCGAGTAGTCCACGCGCGGCGCGGTGAACAGCGCCAGCGGTTGCGGCATGCCGGGCGCGGCGTCCAGCGTGCCGTTGGCGATGCTGTCATCCATGGCGTGCAGGTCGGGCCAGTCAAAGCATGCCTTCATGCGCTGGCGCTGCGCGGGCGTGAGGCTGCCTTCGTGGTGGGTGGACGGGTCCAGCGCGAAATGCAACGCAATCGGCTGCTGGCTGGTGCCCACCTCCAGGCATTTGCCATGGTTGGCCAGCAGCAGCGCAAACTGCTGGCGGTAATAGTCAGAAAACAGGTCCGGAGCCGTCAATGTGGTCTGGTGGATGCCGGGGCCCGACACAAAGCCATAGGTGTGGAGCGCCTCGCCGCGCGGCACATGCGTGGCCATGCCGGTATGGATGCGCACCTGCGGATAAAAGGCGCGCACGTTTTGCGGCAGGTCACCGGTTGCCACGAAGTGGGCAAGCGCCTGCCGCAAATGCTGCACCGACTGGCGGTAAATGGCTTGCACCTGGGCAAGCGCGGCATCGGCGTCCGAAAACAGCTGCGGGGCGATATAGGGCGGGGTGTTGTAAAGTGCCGTTGTCATGCGCGATCGTCGAATTTTTCCTGCGGACCATTGTAGACAGCCATCGTGACAGAAAAATGCAACAACCCCTTGACCGCATGCGCATGCGGGGCATCAACACCCATCCGGCAGACGGCATTTAACAGGCGGACATGACATACATCGGACGGTTTGCTCCCTCGCCCACCGGGCCGCTGCACGCCGGTTCGCTCGTGGCGGCACTGGCCAGCTGGCTCGATGCGCGTGCACACGGCGGCTGCTGGCTGGTGCGTATCGAGGATGTGGATGCCACGCGCTGCCACGCAGACCTGCCGCGCCGCATCATGCGGCAGTTGCTGCAACACGCGCTCGTGCCCGATGCCGAACCGGCCGTGCAGTCGCAGCGCCACGCGCAATACCAGCAGGCGCTGAACCAATTGATCGGCCGCAGCCTTGCCTACCCCTGCACCTGTTCGCGCAAGCAAATTGCCGGCCATTGGGCCGGCCACGGGCAATCGCCGCAGCGGCACGGCGAGCGGGTGTATCCGGGCACCTGCCGGCCGCAACGTGGCGCGGAGCCAGCGCCGGTTCCCGCGCAGCCACACGCCTGGCGTCTGGACGTTGCGGCCTGCCTGCAACGGCAGGGGCTGCCCGCGGATGCGGCCACCGTCTGGAACGACCGGCGCCTGGGCGCGCAACAACAGGTGGTGACCCAGGCCGTGGGCGACTTTGTGCTGCGGCGCGCCGATGGCCTGTGGGCCTACCAGCTGGCCGTGGTGGTCGATGATGCGGATCAGGGCGTTACCCATGTGGTCCGCGGAGAAGACCTGGCCGACAACACCGCCCGCCAGATCGTGCTGCAACAGGCGCTGGGTCTTCCCACGCCGCGCTACCTGCATACGCCGCTGGTGCGGGGAACAAACGGTGAAAAACTTTCCAAGCAGAACGGAGCGGAAGCCTTGCCCGAAGGACAAGAGCCGCAGTCGCTGGCCAATTTGCAGGCGGCCGCGCGCGTGCTGGATTTGCCGCCCGCGCAGGCCGCAACACCGCACCAGGCGCTGGCCCAATGGACGGATGCCTGGCGCAGGCGCTGGGCGGACTGATCGTGTTAGTGTGAGTCTGGCTTGACGCTGGCCGGGCTTTGTAAAATGGCGCCCTTTCCCGTCAAGCGCATTCCTGCGCCATTGCCATGTCCGAGCACCAGCCACCTTCCCCCGAACAAAAAGCCGACGTGCCGCATCCGCGCAGGGTGCGCAGCTTCGTGCGCCGCGCGGGCCGCGTCACCACCGGCCAGGCCAAGGCCCACGCAGAACTGGGCGGACAGTTCCTGCTGCCCTTTCAGCAAGCGGCGCTGGATTTTTCTGCTGCCTTCGGGCGGGAGGCGCCAGCGGTGCTGGAAATCGGCTTCGGCATGGGGGAGGCCACGGCGCACATTGCGGCGCACATGCCGCACATCAATTTTCTGTGCTGCGAAGTGCACGAACCTGGCGTGGGCGCGCTGCTCAAGCGCATCGGTGAGCGGGGCCTTGCCAATATCCGCATCTGTGCGCACGATGCGGTGGAAGTGCTGGGCCACATGCTGCCGCACGGCAGCCTGCACGGTGTGCATATCTTTTTCCCCGACCCCTGGCACAAAAAGCGCCACCACAAGCGCCGTCTGATCCAGCCCCCGCTGGTGCGTGAACTGGCCT
>JAGPIR010000224.1 GCA_018054915.1 Allobrachymonas sp. | reverse complement strand
CGGTGAGGATGTGCACCGGCTTGGCTGCGCCCAGCAAAATGGGGCCAATGGCCACATTGTTGCCGGATGCCGTCTTGAGCAGGTTGTAGGCGATATTGGCGGCATCCATATTGGGCATGACCAGCAGATTGGCGCTGCCCGTGAGCGTGCTGTGTGGCATGAGTTCAGCGCGCTGACGGGCATCCAGCGCCACGTCGCCGTGCATTTCGCCATCCACTTCGAGCCAGGGTGCGGTCTCCTGCAGGATTTGCAGGGCGCGCCGCATTTTCACGGCCGTAGGCTGGTTGGATGAACCGAAATTCGAATGCGACAGCAGGGCGGCTTTGGGCGTGATGCCAAAACGCTGGATTTCCTGTGCGGCCATGACGGTGAATTCGGCAATCTGTTCGGCCGTTGGGTCGTAGTTGATGTGGGTATCGAGAATGAATACCTGATGGTCGGGCAGCAGCAGGCCGTTCATGGCTGCATAGGTGCTGGCGCCCTTGCGTTTGCCGATGACTTGGTCGATGTAGTTGAGGTGCATGCCGGTATGCCCCCAGGTGCCGCATATCAGGCCGTCGGCCAGGCCCTTGTGCAGCATCATGGCGCCGATCAGCACCAGGCGGCGGCGCATTTCGATCTTGGCCATGGGCACGGTGATGCCTTTGCGCTCGGTCATGTGGTGATAGGTTTGCCAGAAATCGACATAGCGCTCGTCGCGTTCGACGTTGACCACATCGTAATGCTCGCCTTCCTTCAGACGCAGGCCAAAGCGGTCAATGCGTTTGGCAATCACCGCGGGCCGACCCACCAGAATCGGGCGAGCCAGGTTCTCGTCCACCACAATCTGTACCGCGCGCAGGACCCGTTCTTCTTCGCCTTCTGAAAATACGACGCGCTTGTGCGCGGCTTCCCGTGCGGCCAGGAAAATGGGCCGCATGATGGAGCCTGAGGCGTACATGAAGGCCTGGAGTTTTTCCCTGTATGCCGCCATGTCGGTGATGGGGCGCGAGGCCACGCCATCTGCGGCGGCGGCCTGCGCCACGGCCGGTGCAATCTTGAGCATCAGGCGCGGATCGAAGGGTTTCGGTATCAGGTATTGCGGACCAAAAGCCAGGTGCTGTCCGGCATAAGCGGCCGCCACTTCTTCATTTTGCTCCGCCTGCGCCAGATCGGCGATGGCGTGAACGGCCGCAATTTCCATGGAATTGGTAATGGAGGTTGCGCCGCAGTCCAGGGCTCCGCGGAAAATGTACGGAAAGCACAAGACGTTGTTGACCTGATTCGGATAATCCGTCCGGCCAGTGGCCATGATGGCGTCGTTGCGCACCTTCATCACTTCTTCGGGGGTGATTTCCGGAATCGGGTTGGCCAGCGCAAAAACCAGTGGCCGGGCCGCCATGCGGGCCACCATTTCGGGCTTGAGCACACCGCCCGCAGAAAGTCCCAGAAACACGTCGGCGCCGTCAATGGCCTCGGCCAGCGTGCGCTGGCCGGTGGCTTGCGCGTAGACGGCCTTGTCGGGATCCATCAGCTCGGTGCGGCCTTCGTAAACCAGGCCTTTGATGTCGGTCACCCAGATGTTCTTGCGGGGCAGGCCCAGCTTGACCAGCAGGCCAATGCAGGCCAAGGCTGCAGCGCCGGCGCCGCTGGTGACCAGCTTGATTTCTTCGATTCTCTTGCCCGCCACCTTCAGGCCATTGAGTAGCGCCGCACCGACAACAATTGCCGTGCCGTGCTGGTCGTCGTGAAAGACCGGAATTTTCATGCGCTCACGCAATTTGCGCTCGACAATAAAACAATCGGGCGCCTTGATGTCTTCGAGGTTGATGCCGCCAAAGGTCGGTTCCAGCGCGGCAATGATTTCCACCAGCTTGTCCGGGTCTTTTTCATTGATTTCGATGTCGAACACATCGATGCCGGCGAATTTCTTGAACAGCACGCCCTTGCCTTCCATCACCGGCTTGCCGGCCAACGCCCCGATGTCGCCCAGTCCCAGCACGGCCGTGCCATTGGTGACCACGCCTACCAGGTTGCCGCGTGCGGTGTAGCGGAAGGCTGCGGCAGGATCCTGCACGATTTCTTCGCATGGAGCGGCCACGCCGGGCGAATAGGCCAGCGCCAGATCGTGCTGGTTGACGAGTTGCTTGGAGGCTTCCACGCTGATCTTGCCGGGGCGGGGATATTCGTGGTAATCAAGCGCGGCCTGGCGCAGCTCGGGGCGTCGCTGGGCCTGTGGCTGGTTCTGGTCGGGGCTGGTGGATTCGGAAGTGGACATGAATGCTCTTAAACAGGTGGGCCATTGATGTGGCCGAATTGTAGAAAAAAGATTTTAGAACCCGTTCTTGTAATTTTGACGGGTTTGGATTTCGGATGGCGGCAGGATCGAGCGGAGGGCTATTGTTCGGTGAGCGGCCTGTACGGCTCCCCGGTTTCGTGCCAGTTGCCCGGTATGGCCGATAGCCACTTCAAACGGCAGCTGGAGCGACCGGATGAAGTTCATCATATAGGAGGTTGGCTGTGTTGCATGGTCACAGCCATGCGTGCGGTCGCTGCAGTCATGAAATAGCTGGCAGCCTGAACAGGCACGGCAAAGGATGCAGACCTGTTGCAGGCGGTGGAAAGTCTGCAGGAGTGTAGCGTTTGCCCATTTTTGAAAGTCTGTGCGGGATCGCTGTGAGCATGATGCCGCTCCGGCATCGTAGGGAAGGTATCATGCAGAAATGCGCAGCCTGAGACCCCGGCTAACTGGTTTGCAGCATGTCCATTTTTTGCCTATGAACAAGATCCTCATCATTGCCCATGCTCCGTTTGCGCAGGCGCTCAGGGCCTGCGCCCTGCATGTGTT
>JAGPIR010000032.1 GCA_018054915.1 Allobrachymonas sp. | reverse complement strand
GTGAAGTCATCATGGTGTCCAGCGGCGCCATCGCCGAGGGCATGAAACGGCTGGGCTGGCGCACACGTCCCGTCGAGATCAACGAGTTGCAGGCCGCCGCCGCGGTAGGCCAGATGGGCCTGGCGCAGATGTACGAAACCTGCCTGCGCGAAAACAGGCTGCAGTCGGCACAGGTGCTGCTCACACACGCCGACCTGGCCGACCGCGAACGCTACCTCAATGCACGCTCCACCCTGCTGACCCTGCTGCAACTGGGCGTGCTGCCGGTCATCAACGAAAACGACACGGTGGTCAACGACGAAATCAAATTCGGCGACAACGACACCCTGGGCGCGCTGGTCGCCAATCTGGTTGAGGCGGATCTGCTGGTCATTCTCACCGACCAGCGTGGCCTGTTCACGGCCGACCCGCGCAAGCATCCCGATGCGCAACTGGTCAGCATCGGCCAGGCCGGTGATGCGCAGCTCGAAGCCATGGCGGGTGGCGCAGGCAGCAGCATCGGAAAAGGCGGCATGCTGACCAAGATTCTCGCCGCAGGCCGTGCAGCAGGCTCCGGCGCCAGCACGGTCATTGCCTGGGGGCGTGAACCCGACGCCCTGCTGCGCCTGGTGCAGGGCGAAGTGGTGGGCACGGTGCTGCTGGCGCCCACGCACAAGCTGCAGGCGCGCAAGCAGTGGATGGCCGATCATCTGCTGTTGCAAGGCTCCGTGGTGGTGGACGCAGGCGCCGCCGCCAAGCTGCAGAAAGAAGGCAAGAGCCTGCTGCCCATCGGCATGACGGCCGTTTCGGGCGAATTCCGGCGCGGCGAAGTGATTGCCGTGCGCGATGAGCAGGGCCGTGAAATTGCACGCGGCATGGCCAACTATGCCAGCCACGAGGCGCGCTTGCTGTGCCGCAAGCCCTCCAGCCAGCTACAGGCGCTGCTGGGCTACGCCGCCGAGCCAGAAATGATCCACCGCGACAACATGGTGCTGATGGTGCGGAACTGACCCCGCACCGGCTCTGCAACTAAACCGCGTATGCCCTTCCTGCATCACCGATGCTTGGCCAGGCATGCGCGAAGGATCAATACGACCGAGAGTATCCGCCCTTGCGCGGTCCGGCGTGCTTAAAACCGCATGGAATAGAAATGGGGATATTGCACGCCCCTGGACTGTGGCGTGAGCTGGAGCTTTTCGGTGGCGAATCCCAATTCCTCCGCACGTTCTACGATGTATTGGTATACCGCCTGCGGCAATTGCGGGGCACGCGCAACAACAGGCGCCGGGTGTCCCGAACGTTTTCCATTGGAATGCTGCAAACGGCAAACAGCCGCATCTGTAAAAATCGCATGTGAGACCCGCATGGCACAATGCCTGAACATGCCACGGCACACCGTTCGCCTATACGCAGACGGTTTCGATCATCTGGCATCGCCCCCCTGTGCGTGCTGACCACTATCACTCGACGCCATGTTTCACGCTTTCTGGTCCCGCGCAACCCAACAGATCGCACACCACCTGCAACAATGCGCCGCCGACCCTGTCCGCAGCGTAGTGTTGCTGCCATTTGCCCAGCTCCTGCCACTGGCACGTCAACAGTGGGCACTGACTTTCCCGGATAGCCTGCTGCCGCGTTTCGAAACCAGCACCAGTTGGGCACGACGGCTGCGCCCGTTCGTACCTGGCACCACCGACCTGTCATTCGACGCCGCGATGGATTTGCTGACCGCGCAGACCTTTCTGCAACGGGCAGGTCTGGCCGTACAGGCGCAGTGGCTGGCCCCGCGTGTGCGCGAAGCCGCACTCCAGCTCGCGCCCATTGCCGCTGCGCAACCGCCCGCGCAGCGCATGGCCTGGGCTGCACGCATGCAGGAGGCCCTGCGGGGCGACAACATGCAGGCGCCGGAATACGAACAGAAGATAGCCGCGCTGGCGCTGGCCTGGGCCGGCCACTCGGCGTATGCCACCGACATTCTTTTTGAACAGATCGACGCCGGAGAAACCGAGGCGCTGGTCGTGCTGCAAGGCCTGCAACATGACCCGCTGGCTGTCCGCCTGCACGGCCTGCTGGCCGCGCAGCACCCGCAAACCGCATGCATGCTGGAAATGCTGGTCGAACCCGGCGATAACCCTCATGCCACAGGCGGCACCGCCTTGCCGCCCGTGCAACTGCACCATGCCAGCCATTTCGAGGATCTGGCGCAGCGCGCTGCCGCCTGCGTGCAGCGCGCTGCTGGCCGCCAGCAGGGACCGGTTGCGCTGGTCGATACCGACCGGGCGCTGACGCGCCGCATCCGCGCCCTTCTGGAAGGACAGGGACTGGCGCTGCGCGACGAAACCGGCTGGAAGCTCTCGACCACCCAGGCCGCCAGCCAGGTCTTGTTGCTGCTGCGCGCATGCACACCACAGGCCGACAGCGACGCCGTGCTGGCATGGCTGAAACTGGCTCAAACTGCATCCGCAGCCAGGCCGGCAGCGCCTGACGACAGCTCTGCCGTTATCTCCATCCAACCCGCCGATGCCGACGAGATTGAGGCCCATTTGCGCCATCACGCACTGGCCCGCTGGCCCGCCACGGGGTACTGGCATGCCTGGCAACAACCCGCTGCGGCGTTGGCATTGCAGACCGAAGACTGGCGCCAGCGCCTGCAGGCACCGCGCAGCCTGGCGCAATGGCTGGTTGATGTGCGCACTGTGCTGCAGGCCACCGGCCAGTGGCACTGGCTGCAGGACGACCCCGCCGGACAGGCTCTGATACAGGCTCTGCACTGGCAATCGGACACGAATCCACTGGAGCCGCACGCCACGCACTGGACGCTGGCCGATTTCAGGAACTGGGTGGCGCAGACACTCGAAGCCGGTCATTTCAATCCGCCCCATCCGCCATGTGAACAAGCAGCCATCGTGCCGCTGGCGCAATTGCTGGCGCGTCCGTTTTCCGCTGTGGTGTTGCCGGGCTGCGACGAAAAACGCCTGCCTGCTTCGCCGGATCTGCCGGGATTGTGGACGGCCGCGCAGCGTACCCTGCTGGGCCTGCCCAACCGCACCCAGGCACAGCAAGCCCAACGTGGTGCCTGGCAATATCTGCTGCAAACGCCACAACTCGATGTGCTGCTGAGCCACCACGAAGACAACGCCGCCGTGCTGCCCAGTCCTCTGCTGCTGGAGTGGCAGCTGGCCGCCGGTAGCGCCGGGCTACGGGCCATCTCCCCGGCTGCCGATCCACGCGACTGGCGCCACGTACCCGCTCAACCCGCAGAGCGGCCGCAGCCGCAGGGCCAGCGGCTGCCCGTGCTCCGTCTCTCGGCCAGCGGTTACGACGCCCTGCGCATCTGCCCCTACCGCTTTTTCGCCCTCTACCAGCTGCGCCTGCGCGAAACGCCCGAGCTGACCGGCGATGTGGAAAAGCGCGACTTCGGCACCTGGCTGCACCGCACGCTGTTCCTGTTTCATGAAGGGATGCGGGCACGCAATGAACAGGCCGCCAGCCTGTCTCCGGATGCGCTGCGCCAGCATCTGGATACGGCGGCGCAGCAGGCCCGGCACGAGCAGCATTTCGATGCGGCAGCCTTTCTGCCATACGAACTGGCCTGGCCATCCCTGCGCGACGGCTATCTGCGCTGGCTGACCGAAATCCATGCGCCAATGAGAGCCGGCTTCGTGCGCGGCGAAGCGCAACAGATGCTGGCGCTGAACGATGCGCTCGGCGCCGCTTACGATGGCCCCCTGCCGCCACATCCGGTGCAACTGGCTGGCTCCATCGACCGCATAGACCGCTACCGTGACAGCGGAGCACTGCTGCTGATCGACTACAAGACCGAAGCCGCCGACAACACCCGCCAACGCATCAGGCAGCCCGGCGAAGACACGCAACTGCTGTTCTATGCCGCGCTGCTGGCGCCCGAACCGGTGCGCGCGGGGTATCTCAACGTCGGTGAACGCGGGGAAACCACGCTGCACCTGCACGAAGACGCCGCCGCGCACGCGCAACACCTGCTGCACGGCATGGCGCAGGACCTGACCGCCATCGCCGCGGGTGCGCCACTGCCGGCGCTGGGCCAGGGGAGGCGTTGCGACCACTGTGCCGCCCGCGGCCTGTGCCGCCGTGATTTCTGGGAAGAAACCGCATGAACGCCCCCGTCCAGACCTACCAGATCAACGGCCACAGCGTCAGCAGCCAGCATTTCTATGCCGCCGCCTGCCACCCCGGGCGCGCCGTGGTGGTCGAGGCGTGCGCTGGCGCCGGAAAGACCTGGATGCTGGTGTCACGCATTGTGCGCGCGCTGCTGACTGGTGCCTCGCCCGAGCAGATCCTGGCCATCACCTTCACCAAAAAGGCCGCCGCCGAAATGGGCGAGCGGCTGCAGGAATGGCTGGCCGCATTTGTCACGCTGCCGCTGGACAGGCTCGCCGCCGAACTGGAGCTGCGAGGCCTGAATGCAGATGAGGCACGGCAGCAGGCCCCGGCATTGCAGGGGCTGTACCTGCGGCTGTTGCAGCACGGTCGCCCGGTGCAGATCCGCACCTTCCACAGCTGGTTTTCGGCGCTGCTGCGCGCCGCGCCGCTGCAGCTGCTGCAACAGCTGGGCCTGCCCGCCGAGTACGAATTGATCGAGGACGAGGCCCGCATCATCCCCCTGGTATGGCAGCCGTTTCATGCCGCCGTGCTGCGCGATGCACAGGTACATGCCGATTACCAGGCGTTGGTCAGCACACACGGCCGCAGTAATGCGCGCAAGGCGCTGGAAAACGCCTTGGCCCGGCGCACGGAACTGGCTTTGGCCGATGACGCAGGCATGCTCGATGCTTCGGTTCCTCCGTTCGCAGAATTCTTCCCGGAGATGCAAGGGCTGGAGCAGCCCAGCAACTGGCTGCTCCAGCGCGAATCCGGCCGCGCCACGCTGCTGGCGGCGGCGCAGGCGCTGGGGGCCGCGCAGGCCCGCACCTTTCAGGAGAAAGGCGCGGAACTGGAACAGGCCGTTGCCGCATCGAACTGGGACAACGTCTGGTCGGCCCTGTTCACTGGCAAGAACGAACCGCGCAAGTTCAGCGAAAAGATATCCAACCTTGATGCCGTGCGTACCGCGCAGGACGCCGCGCTGCAGGTGCAGCGTGCCCAGCAGCAGCATGCTGCCTGGCAACACCATCAACGCATGACGCGACTGGCACACTTGCTGAGACAAGTCTATGCCGATCTCAAGCGCAACCGCGGCTGGATCGACATGAACGACATCGAAACCGCCGCCCACCTGCTACTGCAAGACACCTCCCTCAGCGGCTGGCTGCAGGAGCGTCTCGATGCCCGCGTGCGCCATCTGCTGATTGATGAATTTCAGGACACCAATCCGCTGCAATGGCAGGCGCTGCACGCCTGGCTGCAAAGCTATGCCGGCGCTTCCGATGCGCCCGGCATCTTCATCGTGGGCGACCCCAAGCAAAGCATTTATCGCTTCCGCCGCGCCGCGCCCGAAGTGTTTGATGCCGCCAAGTCGTTCGTGCAGCAGGGTCTGAATGGCGACCTGCTCAGCTGCGACCATACCCGGCGCAATGCCCCTACTGTGGTCAACGCCATCAACGCTGTGATGACGGCAGCGCAGGCAGCGGGCGATTTCTCCGGCTTCCGGCCCCATACCACCGCCGCCAGCGCCGACGGCTGCGTGCTGACGCTGCCGCGCATAGAGCGCCCCGGCAAGGCGGCCACTCAAGATAGCGAAACCAACGACCCGTTCAATGGTGATCCCGGCGACAGCGAAGGCTTCTCCTCCTGGCGCAACAGCCTGACCATGCCGCAAACCAGCCCCGACGAACAATTGCGCCTGCGCGAATGCCGCCAAGCCGCGGGCTGGCTGGCGCAATGGCTGCGCGCCGGAATGCCCGCAGCCGAAATCCTGGTGCTGGCCCGCAAGAACGACACACTGGCCGCCATGCAGCAGGCCCTGGCCGAACAGGGCATCCACGCCGAGCTGGCCGACAAGTCGAAGCTGGCCGACGCACCCGAAGTGCAGGACGTGGTGGCGTTGGTCGATGCGCTGATTTCGCCCCGGCACGACCTGTCGCTGGCGCGGGCGCTGCGCTCGCCCCTGTTCGGATTGGACGAGTACCACCTGACCACCATCGCGCTGGGCGTGCAGGCGGCCGCGCAGGCGCCAACCAGCGGTGATGGCGATGCGGCCACTTCCGGCCGCCTCAGCTGGCTGGACTGGTTGCTGGCGGCATTCGATACCCCCAGCCCGGATGCGCAGGATGCCGGCCCGCTCCCCACCGTGGCCGCCCGGCTGCGCCGCTGGCAGGACTGGTTGCAGCGCCTGCCGCCACACGACGCCATTGACGCCATCTACCGCGACGGCGACGTGCTGGCGCGCTATGCGGCCGCCACTCCGGCAGCCAACCGCGCCCGGGTGCTCGAACGCCTGCGCGCACTACCCGGGCAGGCATTGGCACTCGACGGCGGACGCTACCCCAGCGCCTACGGCTGGGTGCGCGCCCTGCGCGCCGCCACCGGTGAAAATGCTCCCACCCCCGCCAAACCCAATAGCGTGCGGCTGCTGACCGTGCATGGGGCCAAGGGGCTGGAAGCCGCGCTGGTGCTGCTGCTCAACACCGACGCCGAGCAGGATCGCGCCAAGAGCATGGAAATCCTCATCGACTGGCCCGGCCACCGTCCATGCCCGGATCGGGTGGTGTTTCTGGCCAACGGATCGCAGCCACCGCCCTCGGCGCAAACCCTGTTCGACCACGAAAACCGGGCAGCCACCCGCGAAGAACGCAACGCCTGGTACGTGGCCATGACCCGTGCTGGCCGCGTGCTGGCGCTGTCCGCTGCCGAGCCCCACCGCCCCAACCCGGCAAGCTGGTGGCGGCAGATGCAAGCCGTTTCAGCCGCCCATGCCGTACCGTTGGCCGAAGACGGCAGCCCACACCTCGACGACGCATTGCGTGCACTGGCCCAAAGCGTGTGCGCAAATGACTTGAAAAAACCATCGCAACAGGAACAGCACACCGCGCAGGCCGGCCCGCCCGCCGATGCCCTGCCCTTCCTGCCGTGTGCCTCATCTTGCGGACTGGATACTCCAGGCACGGCGGCGCACCAGCCTCCCGTTCAGTCCGCGCAGTCTCTGCAGGCCACATTGGGCGAAGCCATGCACCGCACGCTGGAATGGCACCGCCCCGGCCAGCCGCTGGATACGCAGCCCCTGCGGCACGCCCTGGCAAGCCAATACAGCCTCACAGAAGAACAGGTGGACACGGTGCTGCAACGCGCACAGGCCATCTTGCAAGGTGAAGGCGCATGGGTCTGGGATGCCGCGCAGCTCGACTGGCAGGCCAACGAGGTCGACATCGCCTGGCAGGGCCGAACGCTGCGCATCGACCGGCTTGTGCGCCAAAAGACACCAGGCGGCGCTCCGCCCATCTGGTGGGTGCTGGACTTCAAATCCGCGCTGGACTCCAATGCACAGGACACGTTGCGCAACCAGCTGGCTGATTACCGGGAAGCGGTGATGCGGCTGCATCCGCAGGAAACCGTCCGCGCTGCGTTTCTGACGGCGCAAGGCAAGCTGGTCGAGCCGCAATGACTAGGGCTTTTGGGCAGCCCTATGCTGGCGCGCTGGCCTGCTGATCCAAACCATCCGTGGACAACAAAAAACCCGCAATGCTAGGAAACATGCGGGTTTCAGGACGTTATCGGACTTGTTTGGATTGCCATTTGGCGCCCCCGACAGGAATCGAACCTGTATCTAGCGCTTAGGAGGCGCTCGTTCTATCCATTGAACTACGGCGGCGGGCAATGAGGCCAACAGGCGCGCAAGGCCACGGTGCGGATTATGCCGCAGCATCTGCCCGCTGCGACGGATCGCTCAACGGATTGAACCACGCCCTAGTCATAACTGACGGTGTAAATCAGATCCAGGGCGCTTTGCTGGCCGGTTTGTGCGCGCAGCTTCAATGCGCGGTTGATGTCCAAAAAGAAATACAGCGTGCCCACGGTGGCGTCCAGTCCTTTTTCGTAGGCCAGGTAAAAATGTTTGCTGAAGCGTTTGCCCAGCAGCACGCCGCCACTCTCCAGGCTTTCTCCTCCCTTGAATTCAACATCATCCAGACCCAGTGCATCAGCCAGTTGTCCGCTGATGCCGCGTCCCTCTCCGCTGAGCAGGGCCACAGCCGCGCGTTGCAGCAAGGCCGTGTCGGCCGCATCATACGAAGACCGGCCCAGCACCAGCCACGACAGGCGCTCGGAGTCGGGCATGGCCGGTTCGGAAAACAGCTTCACCAGAGGCTGTTGCGCAGTGCCGTAAAGGCGTACGCCGACCCTGACATTGATATTGCGACGCACCGCCACGATATCGATTGACGGATTGCCGGGAGCGCCGGCAAAGGCAATACGCCCGCTCTCAATCTGCAAGTCCTGGCCGTAGGCACGGAACGTGCCGAGATCGGTGTTGACCGTTCCAACAAGCCGTGGCATGTCGCGGATGGTGGGGCCGCCTTGCACCGTCAGCCGGCCAGTGATGCGGGTATCAAGGCCACTGCCGCGCACGCGGAAATCACTGCCGAGGTCGATTCCGACCTGGATGTCGGCTCCGATGGCCGGGTTGGGGCGCATGGCAATGCCAGACGATGTATTGGTTTCACTGGTTGCTCCCGCAGTCCGGATTGTCTGGCGCGTGTCCGCAGGGACGGTGGCCCGGCTGCGTGAACGTACCGGCTGGCTGGTGGCAGCCCCGGTCGTCCGGACACCTTGCGCGGTGGAAGCAGGTGTTGCCGGGCGCGCCTGCACCACGATATCGTCCCCCAACTTGGGCGAGTCGGGCGCGGCATTGGCAGCACGGCTTTGCCATGCGGATTGCGCAAGGGTTGCCCGGGGATTCTTCATGCTGGGACGAATCACGACATCATTGCCAAGCTCGGGCGCATTGCCCCCGGACAGTTCAATGAGAGCCCGATTGACCTGCAGGCCGCCGCGCACAGTCAATTGTTTGCTAGAGAAGCTCGCGTTGAGGGCGCCGGAAAGGACCATCTGCCGGTCGGGCATGGTGAAAAGCTGCAACTGATCGAATGTCCCCGCAAGTTGCATGCGCGCCGATTCCAGCAACGGCTGGCCGCCGCCCCATTGCACGGAACCGCTGACGTTTACCGACCCTCCCCCCGCGCGCTGGGTGCCCAGCAGACCGGTTCGCCATGGCGCGCCCTGCAGGCTGAATGTATCGATATCCATGCGCTGCCCGTTGAACCGCGCACGCAGGCGTCCACCCGAGAAGGCAATGCCATCGACCACCGAACGCACGCCCAGATCATTGGCATCGAGCGCGCCCTGCAACTGGGGCGATTGCAGGGTGCCGCTGATGGCGATGTTGGCGTCAAGCGTGCCACGCAGGCGCCAGCCCGGCGGCGCAAACACATTCCAAACACCAACCCGCGGCAGTTGCGCCCGCAGCTGGCCCTGCAACGGCGCATTGGCAGGCAAGGTCCAGCCCGAAGCCGCACGCTGCAATTGCGTGCGCAGCGTGGCGCTGGCGCTACCGGCATGAACACTGTCCCACGACAGCCGCGCATGCACGTCGCCCTCCGCACCTGTGATGTCGATGCGCGCGGTGCGCGTACCAGCTGCGACCCGCCCCTGGTCGCGGCCAGACACCCCTCCCGCCAGAATGACCACGTCTCCACTGCTGCGCGCCAGGCTGGCCTGCACCCGCAGGCGCTGCCCCAGTTCGACATCCCAGTCGCCATCGAGCACCATGTCGCCCGAAATCGACTGATCCCGCGCGTCCGCTCCTGACAACGCCTGCAGCCAGATCAGGGGCAGACTATGAATACGGCCTTGGCTGCTGACGGTATAGCCATTTCCCTGCCGCAGCCATTGCAGCGGCTCGCCCCGGATGCTGGCCGTTTTTGCCGCGGCATCACCACGCAAGGCGATCTCAAAAGCGCCTGTCTGCAAGCGCAGCCGGTCATTGGCTTGCTCTACCTCCACCGGCACAGGCGCAGACAACACCGCCTGCCATTGCCGCTTTTGCAGCGTATCGTGCACCTGCGCCTGCAGCGTCTGCAGGTTCGCCTGCCAGCCCTTGGCGCGCTTGCCGCCGCTTCCGCGCATCTCCAGATGCAAAGTGCGGCTGCCTTGCTGCATGCGGCCTTTGGCTTCGACGCGGGCATCGGCCAGCCGCCCCTGCAGCATCAGCCCCACATCCCGCAGGACGATGGGCGCGGCATCCGCCGCCTGCCGCACCGTGGCCGAAGGCACATTCAACGACGCATCGACCCGCATGTCCCGGCCGTTGTCCTGCCAGCCGCCGCGCCAGCCGGCCTGCAGCCGGGCAGATCCTTCGAGCGC
>JAGPIR010000223.1 GCA_018054915.1 Allobrachymonas sp. | reverse complement strand
CGGGTTCTTCTGCCCTGTTTCCCGTACACCGCATTTATTGCGTGGGGCGCAATTACGAGGCGCACGCACGGGAAATGGGTTTTTCCAGCCGCGAAGCGCCATTCTTTTTCATGAAGCCGGGCGATGCGGTACTGCCGGGATCAGCGGACGAACCCGCTGTGCTGCCCTATCCGCCGCTTACCGGCAACCTGCACCATGAAGTGGAACTGGTGGTCGCCATTGGGCGTGGCGGGCAGAACATCCCCGTGGCAAACTCCTTGCAGCACGTATTCGGTTACGCCGTAGGATTGGACATGACGCGCCGCGACCTGCAGAACGAACTGCGCCAACAGGGCCGCCCGTGGTGCATCGCCAAAGGGTTCGAGTCGTCCGCGCCAATTGGCGCTATCGTTCCTGCCGAGCAGGCGGGCGACATGGCGCAGGCCAGCATTCGCCTATTGGTTAATGGGCAGGTCCGCCAACAAAGTAATACGGCTCAAATGATCTGGAACGTGGCCGAAATCATCGCCACCCTCAGCCAGGCCTGGACCTTGCAGCCAGGTGATCTGATCTATACCGGCACTCCTGAAGGCGTGGGTCCCGTTGTGCGGGGTGATGTGTTGTGCGCAGAGGCACAAGGTCTTCCTCCGTTGCAGGTTCGTGTGACGTGAAACTGGATGGAAGGGCTGTGACAACTAGCGAGGCTAAGCCGTGTATGAACAGAAATGGTGTTATGTGCGCCTGAGCGTTGATTTTCCCGGAAGGGGCATTTGAGACAATGGCCCTTCCGGGGTCGCCCAAGAGCAGACTGTCAGGGCACCATGACTGCAATGGCGCCCAGCGCAAGGCCGACACCCAGCAGGTTGGTGGGGCTGAGTTTTTCGCGAAACAGCAATGCGCCGACCAGCGTTCCCAGCACGATGACGCCCATATTCATGACCGAAAAGATCAGCGTGGGGCTGCCCGGCAGCGCTTGGTGCGCGCGGATGTAAGTGTAGATATTCGCAAAATTGAGCCCGCCCAGCAGAATGCCTGTGAGCAGATGACCGGCGCCCCAGCGGGTGCGCATCACCAGCAGATACAGCAGCATCAGGCTCCCCGCAATCACGAAGGCTGCCAACAAGCCGCCAGAAAATGCCGCGCCAGCTTTGGCCATCTGCTTGAACAGCACGTCAATCACGCCGTAACCGAACAGGACAACCATGGGCCACAGCCAGCCGCCATTGTCTGTGGCGGTGCCATGGCTGGCGGGACGGGGTTTCCATAGCAGGCAAATCAGTGCAGCGAATGCCAGGGCCATGCCTGCCAGTTTGCGCGCGGTGGGTTGTTCGCCAAACAGCAAAAAAGCGGCCAGCAGCGGAATGATCAGCGACAGGCGTTGCGCGGCGTCGGTGCGCACAATACCTGCGCTTTGCACCGACCGGGCCAGCGCAATGAAAATGGCGGGCAGCAATACGCCCAAGGCCAGAAAAATGCCGATTGGTTGACCGGAAGTAGTGAGTTTTTCCAGATCGGGACGCAGCAGGAAATAGCACAGCGCAGACGCCGTGATGTAGTTCATGAAAATGGCTTGCCGAACATCCAGTCCTCGTGGCCGTCCGGCTTTGAGCAGGGCCCCAACTGATACGCTGCACACTACGCTGCTGGAAAGAAATACCAGACTCTCTGCTACAGACATTGTCAAAATCCTCCTTGTCTGATTGCTCAAAGACCTGTTATGGAATGCCTGCAGCCGGATATTCCCGGAGCAGCTTTTGTGCGATGCCGTGCAGGCGTATGAACAAGCCATTGTTTTTGGTCAAGGGGTTTGCAACGTGCCGTGAATGAAGCGGCAAACCCGTTAACACAAGCGTTAAATTATGCGTGCCGGGCATGAAAAAACCCGCCAATGCGTCAAAAAACACAAGCGGGTTAATTTCAAAAAACGCAAAATGCTGCTGTTTGCGCTGATTCGATTATCTTTTGATAATTAAAGATGAAAGATAAGGAAAAAACGGAGCCTAGGCGGCCGGTTTTTGGGTCAGCAGTGCTTGCAATTCACCTTTTTCATGCATTTCCTGCATGATGTCAGATCCGCCGATGAATTCACCATGGACATAAAGTTGGGGGATTGTCGGCCAATTGCTATAGACCTTGATCCCTTGCCGAATGGCCTCGTCTTCCAAGACGTTGACGGTATAGACCATCTTTGGGTCAGCCCCTGCCGTTTTCAGCAACTGGATGGCGCGACCCGAAAAACCGCACATCGGGAATGAGGCGTTGCCTTTCATGAACAGGACGATGGGGTGATTTTTGACGAGGGCGTCGATTTTTTGCTGGATGTCGTCACTCATGGACTCTATGCTTTCTTTCAAAAAAACAGGATGGAGGATTATCGCAAGGCTGGCGCGTTTTGTCCCGGAATGGCGGGCAAGTCCTTGCACCATTGCCCGCCACTGCAGCGCACAATGCCTGAAAGATCTGGGCGCCCCTGCACCTGTGAGAAACCACGCCGGGTCAGTAATGCCTGCACAGCATCGCCCTGGTCATATCCATGTTCCAGCAATAGCCAGCCACCCGGTTGCAGCCATGCGGGCGCCTGGTCCACCAGCGTGCGGATGTCGTCAAGTCCGTCGGCACCGCTAGTCAATGCTTGCATTGGCTCATGCCTGAGCGCCTTGAGGTGCGGATCATCCACGCGGATATACGGCGGGTTGCTCACCAGCAATTCAAAGCGCGGTGCAGCATGCTGGTTGCTTAAGGCTGCAAACCAGTGGCCCTGCGCAAAGTACACAGGTAGTTGCAGATGCCGGGCATTGTGACGGGCCACGGCCAGCGCATCGGTGCTGGCGTCGGTAGCCCATACCTGTGCATAGGGTGC
>JAGPIR010000222.1 GCA_018054915.1 Allobrachymonas sp. | reverse complement strand
GTTGTGACTTGCGCAACATCCAGAACCCCAGCATGATGCCGGCCGCCACAAGCTGCACCAGGCCGGTGCGCGACAACGTCAGAGCCATTCCAGCACTCAGGGGCAGCATGAGCAGCCAAGCCGAAACCGTCGTGACAAGACGCGACTCGTTACAGACATGTCGCGCCATGCGCTGCAAACACCCCTGTTGCCACAGATACCAGAGCGCCCACAACGCCATACTCATGAGCGTGGCAAACTGGTTGCGCTGCCGCAGGTTGCCATACACCTGACCAGCGGCTGCGTGGTTGACAAAATCACCCAGCCAGGCCGTCTGCTGGCGATATTGCAAAAAACCGATGATGGCATTGAGCAAACCCGCCAGCAGCCAGCTCCAGGCAATCAGCGCCACGCCTGTCTGAGTGCAGCTGCAATCCTTTTCCTGCGCGGCGCCGGCTCCATGCGGCGCGGCAAACTGCTGCACCAGCCGAACCCCCACCAGCGATGTCGCGGCAATCATCAACAGGCTGACCGCCAGCAATTGCCAGGACAGGTCCAGCACCACACCCAACAACGCAGCCAGCACCAACGCGCCAAGACCCCAAAACGCCGAACGCGACATGGACCTTGCAGGCAGTCCAGCAAACAGCAAAGCGCTGCACACCCACCCCACCAGCAGCGGAATCGCTGGCGTCATAGCGCCACCAGAAACCGGATTGAGCCATGGCAGCAAAGCCAGCGGAAAGAAAAACGCCGCAATGGCAGCGGCGTGGCGGGTACTGTGGGCAGGAACTGCTTGGGCAGACATAACGGGCAATCAATCAAATGCGCATTATGCCTGCGCCAGACTGGGAACAGCGATCGGCCAAACGTTCGATGCGCTGGTTGGCCACAGCCTGCAATTGCCCGGCAGTGACCCGTTCCGGTGCAATTTCGGCCAAAGGCACCAGCACGAAAGCGCGTTGCAGCATGCGGGGGTGTGGCACGATCAACTCGGGCAGGTTCACGCACCGATCACCATACAGCAAGATGTCAATATCCAATGTGCGCGGCGCATGGCGATAGAGTCGTTCGCGCCCGGCTGCCGTTTCCTGCTCTCGGCATTTCTGCAGCAGGGCCTGCGGCGACAGGGACGTTTGAACTTCCACCACGGCATTGATGTAATCCGGCCCGCAGGCATCGACCGGCGCAGTGCGATAAAGTGAAGAAGCGGCCGCTAGTCGCGTGTGCGGCCAGCCGTTCATGGCGGCCATGGCACTGCATAGCGTTTGCCGCGCATCTCCAAGATTGGCCCCCAGGGACAGCCAGGCTCTGACCTCGCCATCCGCTGTTGCTTGTGACTGCACGGAATACATACCTTACTGGTCCCCGTCGCGGGTATTGCCCGAAGCCATATTCGGCGGCTTCGGCCTGCGACGCCGTGGGCGGCGTTTTTTCTCACCAGGTGCCTCAATGGCCCCGTCTGCGGCATGTCCCGGAGACGATGGCGTCGCATCTTCCCCTTCGGCCGGCGAAATACCCCCTGCCGCCTTGGCGGGCGATGCCATCTGCCCGGACGCCCGTGGTTTTCGGCGGGGCGAGCGCCGCGGCGCGTCGCCTTCGCCACCTGCAGACGGTTTGACGACATCCCCATCTGCTTTGCGCTGGCGGGTGCGCTGCTGCCGCCGCACCTGCTCACGCACCTGCGCAATCAGATCTTCTCGCAGAGTATCGTTGGCGCCACTGAAGGTTTGCCACCAATCGGCCAAAGACTCTTCAACCTCGCCCACGGCGGCGCGCAGCCGTAGAAAATCAAATCCGGCGCGATAGCGCAATTGCGCCACCAGGCTGAACGGGCCGTTGCCCGTACGCTTTTCGAAACGCGGCTGCATCATCCAGATCTCACGCATGTCCGCACCCAGCTTGCCGCGGCCAGACACATCGCCGATACGGGCGTCAAACACTTCATCGATGGCCTGCTGCAATGCCACGAAGGGCGGATTGCCTGCTGCACGCCCCGCCTCCCAGGAAAGCCGAACGTCCCGCCACAATAGGCATGCAAGAAGGAAACTTGCCGCCACCGGTTTGCCTTCAGCGACCCGGCGGTCAGTGTCCTTGAGTGCCGCCTGCACCAGCGAATCGTCCGCCCGCTGCACTGCCAGCGTCAGAAGCGGATAAATACCATCCTGCAAACCCAGGTGCCGCAGCTGGGCGACGCTCGCCAGCGCATGGCCCGTTTGCAGCAGTTTGAGCATTTCGTCGAACAGGCGGCTTTGCGGCACATTGGCCAGCAACGACAGGCTTTGCTTGAGCGGCGCGGCCGTCGTCTTGTCGATCTTGAAGCCCAGCGAGGCCAGCTTGGCCGAAAAACGTACGGCGCGGATGATGCGTACTGGATCCTCACGGTAGCGATGCGCTGCGTCCCCAATCATGCGGATAACGCGCTTTCTGGCATCGGTCATACCCTTGTGGTAATCGACCACAATCTGGCTTTCCGGATCGTAGTACATGGCGTTGACCGTAAAGTCGCGCCGCGCCGCATCCTCATCCTGACAGCCCCAGACATTGTCGCGCAGCACCCGGCCCGAAGCGTCAACCGCATGCTGCACGCCAGCCAGCGCATGCCGGCTGGTCTTCTCATTGCCACTGACCTGTTCAGCAGAAGCCGCGTCGAGATACGCGCGAAACGTCGAAACTTCGACCACCTCGTGCTCGCGCCCTCTCCCGAACACCACGTGCACGATGCGAAAGCGCCGGCCGATGATAAACGCCCGCCTGAACAGGCGCTTGACTTCTTCGGGTGTGGCGTTGGTCGCTACGTCAAAATCCTTGGGTTTGAGCCCGGCCAGCAGGTCCCGCACCGCGCCTCCCACAATGTAGGCCTCAAAACCGG
>JAGPIR010000221.1 GCA_018054915.1 Allobrachymonas sp. | reverse complement strand
GAAATTGTAGGGAGGTTTTTCCTGTTCGGACGCGGCCAGCAGGGCCGACATGGGCTTGCCGCTCGCCAGGCACACTTCTAGCGCGCGCTGGATCCGCTGGCTGTCAGTCGGAGGCAGGCGCTCTGCCGTGACAGGGTCCAGCGTTTGCAACAGGGTGTGCATGGCGGGCCAACCCCTGCTGGCGGCATCGCGGTCGATTTGCGCACGCAGTGCTGCGTCAGCCTGTGGCAGTTCTGCCAAGCCATGCAGCAGGGCGCGAAAATACAGCATGGTGCCGCCGACCAGTATTGGTACGCGGCCCGCTGCCGTGATTTCAGCCATTGCTGCCAGCGCATCGGCACGAAAGCGGGCGGCTGAATAGCGTTCCTCAGGTGTGATGAGATCGATCAACCGGTGTGGGTAGCGCGTCAGTAGCCCGACAT
Source organism: Allobrachymonas sp. (assembly GCA_018054915.1). Classification (GTDB taxonomy): domain Bacteria; phylum Pseudomonadota; class Gammaproteobacteria; order Burkholderiales; family Burkholderiaceae_C; genus Brachymonas. The sequence goes on along the minus strand of JAGPIR010000221.1, from coordinate 2,453 downwards.
CAGGCTTGGCTGTGCCGATATTCATGTCGATGAACACCTGTGCCGAGTCGACACTGATCAACTCGACCGGCAGGGCGTCATACAAGGCCATGGCCGCCGCCGTTTTACCGGAAGCGGTGGGGCCCATCAGCAAAATGGCAGGAGGTAGGGGGCGCATGGCGCTGCAATCGGAGTTTTTGTTTTGACCGGTATTTACAGACGGAAGTGCCCCACTTCATTTTCCAGGCTGGCAGCCAGGTTGGTCAGTTGGCTGGCGTTGCCGTTTACCCTTTGGGAAACCTGCTCCGTTTCCTCGGCCACTTGGGCGGCGCCTTCAATGCGTTGGGTAATGTTCTGGGCTGCAGCAGATTGTTCCTGGACGGCGTTTGAAATATCGCGCACTGCCTTGGCAATGTGCTGGGTCGCTCGTTCGATGCTCTCCAGCGCGGTTTCGGCATGTGCGCTTGCCAGGCCACCCTGATGGGCTTCCTTCACGGCGTCGCCGATGACAGCCTGGACAGTGCTGACGCCGCTGCTGACACGGCCCAGAATTTCGCCGATTTCTCCTGCTGATTTGGCGGATTGTTCCGCCAGTTTACGCACTTCGTCGGCGACTACGGCAAAGCCCCGGCCGACTTCTCCTGCACGAGCTGCTTCGATGGCAGCATTGAGTGCAAGCAGATTGGTTTGCTCGGCAATCTGACGGATGGCATTGACGACCTGGCCGATCTCTGCCGAATGGCCACCCAAGATCTCTACCTCAGCCAGGGCGGAGCCGACGCGTTCCTGGATCTGCTGAATCGCGGCGATTGCCTGCAGGGTGACAGCCTTGCCTTTTTCCACTTCACTGACCGCTTCTTCGGCGAAAGCATCTGTCTGCCGTGCGGAATCTGCCACTTGGTCGATGGAGACCGACAACTCTTCCGAAGAGGAACTCATGTCACTGACCGTTTCGGCGAGTTGCCCGATGCTGCCTTGCAACTGATTGGCTGAGGCGGAGATGTCCGTGGCGCAGCCGCGCAGGCCGTCGGAAGATTGGCGCAGCGTGCTGACCAGGCCGCTCATGGCGCCGGCGGTGTCGTTGACTTGCTGCGCGACGCGGTGGATTTCATTGTCCGAATCCGGCAAAACCGGGATGCGCTCGCTGAGATCACCTGCGCCCAGCGTCTGCAGCCCATGCTTGATGTCGTCGAGCGGTTTGAGTTGTGTACGGATCAGCAGGGTGATGGCGGCAAGAAGGATGCCGGCGAACAGCGCCAGGCCAAGCAGAATGATGTTCCTGATGCGGTCGTAAGGTGCTGTGAATTCATCAAGCCAGGAGCCGGTCGCTACGACCCAGTGCAAGGCGGGAATCGATTGGAAGACGACGATTTTCTGGCGTGTGTTGCCGTTTTCGTCAGGCCAGTCATAAAGCACCAGGCCTTTTTTATCGACCAGCATTTTTTCCAGAACGCCGATGATAGTGCTGTTGCCCAGAGCCGAAAAATCCTTGCCCTCGAACTGGGGATGGACAACAAAACGCCCGGCAGTGCTGTCACCGGTGGGTTCGGCCAGGATGTAAGGATAGCCTGATTGGCCGACAACGATGCTGCGCAGTTTGTCCTTGAGGATGGCGATGTTGCTTTCGGCGTCCATGCGCATGGTGTAAATGCCGATTACATTGCCGTTGGCATCCTTGATCGGCTTGGAGGCCAATGCATACATCTTGCCGGAGCGCTCCAGTGTCCCACTGTATGCCTTGCCTTCGGCTGCCGCCTTGACATAGGCCTCACTGACCTCTTCCCCATCCCGGCTTTGCCCGCTCTTGTTTTTCAGCAAGGTTGATGCCCGATAAAAGCGCTCGCCATCCTTGACCAGGAAGGATGGGTCATGCCCAGGATTGATACGGCGAAATTCTTCCAGATAGTTCTGATTGCCATTGCCGGGAATGTTGCCCAGCATTAGCTCAGGGCGCTCCTGCCCACCTTGCATGACCTTGTTGCCAGTCAGCCGGGCAGGGGGCAGTGCGTTGATGAACTGGTCAAGGCTGGCGGCTGTGCGCTGTTCCAGGGTTTCCTGTGCGTATTCGAGCGTGCGGGAAATCAGGTCGACTTCTACTTGCAAGGCTGTCTTGGTTTCCTGCAGCGCAATTTCCCGGGTGTATGTCGAAAGCGTTAGGGCAAGAACGGAAAGCGCAATCAGGCAGAGTGCAGCAATTCCCAGCAGGAGTTGCCTGCCGATTGGTTGGCGTGCGAAATACGTGAACATGAACAGAACCCGGGAAATTTGATGAGGGCCCGGAGTTTACAGACTATTCGCGAAATGATGTAGGGATTGTGATGCCTGTCGTTTTATGGCTGGCGCGTAGAAAATTATGATTTTCTTATTGTTTTGCTGAAAATAACCAATGCTCCAAGGGCGAGTGCACGAGTTGCGTGCTTTCGTTACGATCCTTGAGCCAGGCACGGGCCAGTTCCGTGCCTGGACAATCGGGG
>JAGPIR010000031.1 GCA_018054915.1 Allobrachymonas sp. | reverse complement strand
AAGGCAGAGCCGTTCATGCCGAATCCTCCTGGATGCGCATCGGAACTTCGATGCGCACCACGAAGCGATCATCAATCATCTTGGCGGAAAAGCGTAATTCCATGTCATGCAGCAATTGCAAACGGCTGCGCACGTTTTCCAGTGCCATATTGTTGCCGGGTTTACCCGGACCGCCCGGCATGGTGTTGCTGACAAGCACCCGCACGATATTGCCGCTCAACATCGTGCGGATACATACATCGGCGCCTTGCGGGCAGGGCTCCACCCCGTGACGGATCGCATTTTCAAGCAGTGGTTGCAGGATCAGGGCGGGCATACTGGCCAGACTCGCCGCCGGATCCAGGTCCCACTGCACGCGCAAGCGCTCGCCAAAGCGCACCGCTTCCACTTCCAGATAACGCTGCGCCAGTTCAAGTTCCGTACCCAAGGTGCTGGTATGGCGCACATCCTGCAACATCTGGCGGAAAACATCGCTTAGATTTTCCAGCACCGCTTCGGCCCGCGCAGGGTCGGTGCGCACCAGGGCAATGGCGCTATTGAGTGCATTGAACAAGAAATGCGGGCGGATGCGTGCCTGCAGCTCTGCCAGCTGTGCCTGCACATTGCTAGGCGCCTGCAGCCGGCTACGCAGCATCAACAACGAAACCAGAATAACGGCATACAGCCCACCCGCCAGCACGCACCCAACCCATGCACCCAATGACACGTTGCGGATGCTGGCCAGCAGGCTAGCCGCAAAAAGGCCACACCCCATACCCATGACACTGCCCCAGATCCATTGGCGAATTGGGGGCCGCCGCCCCAGCCAGCGCCTGGCTACGCAGGCCGCCATCAGCCACAGGAAGGTTCCCGGCAACGCGCATGCCAGCGCTGTTCCGGTATGCATGAGCCACCCTTGCCAGCCCTGGAATTGCATCGGAACGAAAAGGCTGGCAATCATCACGCTCAGCGTAACAAGAAGCACCGCCCGCAACACCACGCCAGCATTGCAGGCGTCGAACAACGGCACGGTTGCAGCGGATGGCGGTGCGCTGGCTACAATGCGCGGTGATGATGCATCGGAAGCATGCATTTGTACTGAAACCTTGATCAGAGCGTTTTCACCGGCCTTGCGGACATTGCCTGCAACCATGTAAGGGCCGTTGTTATTCGCACCGGCCGGCATTCTTCTTTAATTGTGCATGCTTTTATCATGCAAGCCAATCGGTATCCGTTCCCGGCATGCGCCTCCTGTTGTCTGACTGCCCCAATTATTTTTGCCATGTCCCTTCCCGCAAGCAACCCACTGGAAAACAAACAAAACGCCTGGTCGGCCCTGTTCAGCGAACCCATGAGCGAACTGGTGCAGCGCTACACGGCCAGTGTGGATTTCGACCGCCGCTTGTGGCAAGCCGACATGGCCGGCAGTTTGGCCCACGCCGAAATGCTGGCCGCGCAAGGCATCATCAGCACGGATGACTACGCCGCCATTGAGCGCGGCATGAGTGCCATCCGGGCTGAAATCGAATCCGGTGCGTTTCAATGGAAGCTGGAACTGGAAGACGTACACCTGAACCTGGAGGCGCGCCTGACGCAACTGGCGGGCGACGCCGGCAAGCGCCTGCATACCGGGCGCAGCCGCAACGACCAGGTCGCCACCGACATCCGCCTGTGGCTGCGCGATGAAATCGACTTGCTGCTGAGCCTGCTGCGCGAAGTGCAAAGCGCCTTGCTGGCCGTGGCCGAAAAGAACGTGGAAGTGATCCTGCCCGGATTCACCCACTTGCAGGTGGCGCAGCCGGTAAGCTTCGCGCACCATTTGCTGGCTTATGTGGAAATGTTTGCGCGCGATGAAGAGCGCCTGACCGATGTACGCCGCCGCGTCAACCGCCTGCCGCTGGGCAGCGCCGCGCTGGCCGGCACCACCTACCCGCTAGACCGCGAGCGCGTGGCCAAAACCCTGGGCATGGAAGGCGTCTGCCAGAACAGCCTCGACGCCGTGAGCGACCGCGACTTCGCCATTGAGTTCACCGCCGCCGCCAGCCTCATCATGGTGCACGTCTCGCGCCTGTCCGAAGAACTGATCCTGTGGATGAGCCAGAACGTCGGCTTCGTCCGCATTGCCGACCGCTTCACCACCGGCAGCAGCATCATGCCGCAAAAGAAGAACCCCGACGTACCCGAGCTGGCGCGCGGCAAGACCGGCCGCGTGGTGGGCCACCTGATGGGCCTGATCACCCTGATGAAAGGCCAGCCGCTGGCCTACAACAAGGACAACCAGGAAGACAAGGAGCCGCTGTTCGACACGGTCGATACCGTGCGCGACACCCTGCGCATCTTTGCCGAGATGATCGGCGGCCAGGTCAACCCGCAGACCGGTGCCAAGGAAGGCGGTATCAGCGTCAACCAGGAAGCCATGCGCGCCGCCGCCAGCAAGGGCTACGCCACCGCCACCGACCTGGCCGACTATCTGGTGAAAAAAGGCCTGCCGTTTCGCGACGCCCATGAAGTGGTGGCGCATGCCGTCAAGACCGCACAACAGCAGGGCGTGGATCTGGCCGAACTGCCGCTGGCCACGCTGCAAGGCTTCCACCCCGGTATCGAAGCCGATGTTTACGAACAGGCCCTGACGCTGGAAGCCTCGCTCAATTCCCGCAACACATTGGGCGGTACCGCCCCCGTGCAGGTACTGGCACAACTGGCGCGGCACCGCCAGCGTCTGGGCAAATAAAACCTGCTTCGCGCAAGACGCCGCCCAGCCCCGCGCCCTGGGTGCCAAGCTGTTTTAGGCCCAATCGGGCGCAGCGCACGCGCCCAGCGACATGAGGCGACTGCTTATGTCATGGCCGGTTTGTCCCCCGCTTGCACGAACGGCCTAACACGTCAATTTTCTGGTGTTATGCCTAAGCTCGATACGGCGTGCACCATGCCCGTCCTACAATCCTTGCGGACATGAGCGCAGAAGTCCCCTCCATCACCCCCGAACTGCTGGTCCGCTACAACATTGCGGGTCCGCGCTATACCTCCTACCCCACGGCCGACCGCTTCACCCCGGTGTTTGGCGAGAATGCCCTCATCCAAGCTCTGCAGGAACGGCAGCAAACGCAAGGGTGCGGCACTGCGCCGCAAGCACTGTCGGTTTATGTGCACCTGCCGTTTTGCGCCTCCTTGTGCTATTTCTGCGCCTGCAACAAGATCATCACCCGGCACCGGGAGCAGGCTGCCGAGTATCTGCATCTGTTGCGGCAGGAGTTGTCCCTTTACCGCGCGCATCTCGCCGGCCAGACCGTCACCCAGCTGCATCTGGGCGGCGGCTCGCCCACCTTTCTGTCCGACCAGGAACTGGCGCAGCTCATGCAGCTGCTGCGGGAGCATTTTCTTTTTGACACCCAGGGCGAATATTCCATCGAAGTGGACCCGCGCACCGTCGATGCCCGGCGCCTGCAGCACCTGGCGCAACTGGGGTTCAACCGCATCAGTTTTGGCGTGCAAGACTTCGATGCCACCGTGCAACAAGCCGTACACCGCATTCAGCCCACCGAACAGGTCTTCTCCCTGGTCGCGGCGGCGCGCGAGGTCGGTTTCGGATCGATCAACACCGATCTCATCTACGGCCTTCCGCACCAGACAACGGCCTCCTTTTCCCACACCCTGGAGCAGATCTGCACGCTGCGGCCTGACCGCATCGCCCTGTACGCCTATGCCCATCTGCCCGAACGCTTCAAGGCGCAGCGCCGCATCGACACGCATGCCCTGCCCGGCGGCAACGAAAAAATCAACCTGCTCGCCCTCGCATTGCAGCAATTCCGCGTGGCGGGGTATGTCTATGTGGGCATGGACCATTTCGCCCTGCCCGATGATGCGCTCGCACAGGCCAAGCAACACGGTCAGTTGCAACGGAACTTCCAAGGCTATAGCACCCGGCCCGATTGCGATCTGATCGGCCTGGGTGTATCGGCCATCGGTCGCATCGGTAACTGCTACAGCCAAAACGCAAAAACCCTGGATGCCTACCGCGACCAGGTTCAGAAAGGCCATTTCCCGGTGGAGCGCGGCCTGCAACTCACGCGTGATGACCAGATCCGCCGGGCCGTGATCATGGCCATCATGTGTCAGGGCGAGGTGGTTTTTGACGCCATCAGCCGCGATTGGCAAATCGACTGGTCAACATATTTTTCGACCGAAATGACCCACTTGGAACCCTTGCAGGCACAGGGTCTGCTCAGCCTGCACGACGACCGATTCCGCATCACGGCCATGGGCTGGTATTTCGTGCGCGCCGTAGCCATGGTATTTGACCGCCACCTGCAAACAGCCCGCACCGAAGCGCGTTTTTCCAGAATCCTTTAGGGTGTGTTCACCCATGAAAAATGCCGGATTGCATCCGGCATTTTCAGGAATATGAGTCTGCAGCAGAACGTGGCCGCATCCTGAACGGAGGGGTTCAGGTGGGCGAGGTCAGCAAGACGTCGGGTTCGTCTGACGCGAGACGATCACACCTGTCTGGCGATTTTCCAAGCCCGGGCTCAATGAGCATTGGTTCAAGGAAATATAGAACCACGTTTGCCGCAGACGGCCTTATTCTAGAGGCAATTGGACAAGAAGAAAATAGGTATCGGTGTAAAACCCATTAGACGATCCGTCCATGCATTAACCGGCAACATTGTGGGCGTTTGCGTCTGGGTTACTCCCGTCATTTCCTGGAAATATGACAGACGTCCCTCAAAACGGGGCTGCCGCTCAAAGCAATTTGCCGTCTTGCGCCAGCAGTTCTTCCATGCGCTGCAGCAACGCCTGCATGCGCGGATGCTGCAGCGCATCGCCCTCCGAAGCTGCGGGCGCAGAGGCAGAACCAGCCGCGGAGTCGGCGTTGCGTTCGCGTTCCACCAGGTCGAATGCAATGTTCAACGCAGCCAGCACGGCAATACGGTCGCGCGCACGGATTTTGCCAGCGTCACGGATTTTGCACATGGCGTCATCCACGCGCTGAACCGATTGCCCCATGTGTTCTTCGGAGCCCTCCGGACAGGCCAGCATATAGGTCTGCCCCATGATATGCGCTTCAATCTGTTTCATGCCGTTTCCTCGCCAGGCGCCACAGGAGCGTCCATTCCGGAAGACCCGTCCGCAGGAGCCTCAATGACAGAAAACGCGTCTTGCGCCGCCGCAACCCGCAGCTCGGCAGCAGGCAATCGCATTAGCAAGGCGTCGACCCTGGAGCGTGCCGCCGCCAGGCGGGATCGCAAGGAATCCCGCTCCTGTGCAACCTCCAGCAACTGCGCCTGCAACAACGTATTGGCTTTCTGCAGCTCGTCATACCGGAGCAACAGCCGTTCCAGATGATCGGCCACCTGATCCAGGAAAAGGGGGGTTGGCGATGCGCTCATGTATGGAATATTCACAGACAGAAAAAGACAGGAACATACCCGCACGGCACCTGAGGCTCCATGCCTGCCCTGCATTGTAGAGGATGGCCGCAGCAGCCTGCCTGCCGCCATGCCCGGCTATGGGCTGGCCGCTTCGGCTGCAGGCGCGGGGGGCCCGTCATCGGTCGCTGGATCCCAGTCCAACAGCTGATTGAATGTTGCGGGCGCCGCCTGCTGTTTCATCACTCGGGCAGCCGCCAATCCGGCCTCCTTACCCTGTAGCCTGGTAACGGCGGGATCGCTCAATGGCCCCGTAACGCTCCACACCTGTGTTGCCAGGGCGTTGATGGGTTTGCTCAGAATCCATTGGGCCACATAGCTGCCTACGCCTACCAGAGGATGGACGGCTGTTGCAGCCAAGGCTGCTGTGCTCAAGTCGACTTTCGGTTGCACAACAAGATCCAGGTCCAGGATGTTCCTTGCCAGTCCGATCTGTCCGCTTGCCTTGACATCGGCGATTGGACCACGCACGACAAGATCGTCGGTCCGGGCTGCTCCTTGGTTGATGTGCAGACTTGCATGGATGCGGTCGAATGCAAATCCTTCCTGTGCAACAGCCCCCCATCGCGTCAACCCCTGCAGACTGAGCAGACTGAATATCTTGACGGCGCCAGGGTCCATCTTGATGATGTGCCCTTTTCGAATATCCAGCCGCAACCCGCCGGCAAGCGTTTCCATGTCAAACGTCGCCGGGGAGCCGCCCCATCGGATCGTGCCCGACACGTTGCCCTCTCCGCCCCTGACAATGCCGGGGTGCCCAAAATGGGCCAGCACCGCACCCAGATTGCTGGTTTGCGCCCGCACGTCCAGAGAAACAAACCGTCTGGCCAAATCAGCCGGTTGCAGTTTGCGGTTTTCCGACGGTGCATGGATGCCCCATGTGCCGCTTCCCTGCAGACTGCCATTGGGCATGCGCGCTGTCAGCTCATGGATGCGCCAGATGTTGCGTGCGCCCTGCGCCGATGCATCGTCCACCAGTTCTGCGCCGGCAGGACGCGCCTGTGCACTGTTGCTGGCGCGCAGTACCAAACGATCGAACTTGTAGCCAGCCAGATCAACTTGGGCTGCGTCAATATCCAGAAACGGCAGAGTCTGCGGGTCGGCTGTTTGTCGCACATAGTTGCCAACCTCCTCCATATTGGCTGGTGCAACGGTCAGATGGTTTAGGCGTGCCTTGATTCCACCGGGACCTCCGGTAGCCGATTGCAGGTACTCCACATAGCCGTCGAGTTGCCTGGCCGATAGCGACAGCTTCCACAAACGGCCTTCGCGCGAGCCATCCATCACAAGCGATTCAAATGTCCGATTGGCTAACATGAACAGCGGGGTCTGCATCACGAACTGATCCGGGAAATAACCGCCCATCGCGGCAGTTGCCAAAGCTGACGCATCATTGCCATTGGCGCCTTGCTTTGCAGATGGCTTCAGCGTCCGGCCCCAACCCGAATCCAGGGCCCTGCTCCAGGCGTCGGCATCCACGCGCTCCATCTTCACTAGCGCACGCACGCCTGAACCGGGCATTGGGGGCGGCTCCTTGACCGCCTGCGCGCCTACGCCAATACGGCCCCGCAGCACCCGGGGGGGTTCGGCATTGCGCACATCACGGACATATTGGGCAAACACCACTTGCCCAATGCGTACCTGCAATTCGTCTTCTGCCGCAACGTCTGTGGCGTTTCGTGATTTGGTGTTTTTGACAACCCGATTGGAATAATGAAAGGGCAATTTGCCGGATGCGTTCTTTCCAAGTGGCACCGGCAAATTGCTCGCCATGCCATCCAGATCGGAATCTATCGTTAACTCAAATGAGCCGGGCGTTGCCTCCAAAACCGCGCGATAGGTGCTGCGTCCATTCAAAAAACGGCCGAGCTGGGCCATGGCACCTGCAGCCGACTCCTGGCGCAGCCCTTCGGCCGTGAAATCGCCCTGCACTTCGACCTTCACGTCGCGGGCATTTTCATTCTTGTCTGCCGCCAAGCTCCCCCCTTTGAGCTCGGCCTTGCCCCCTAGCAGGCTGGCCGTGACGTTTTGCAGGACGAACCCTTTTTCGTCAAACGCAACCCTGCCCCGGCTCTTCCCCAGCAAGGGCGACCCCGGGGAAAGGCGGATGTCATTGTCTTGCAGGTTCACAGCGCCTTTGACAGTGGCAACGTCCATGTGCATGATGGGCAACCCCAGCGTCAAGGAAATATCGGCCATTCCCGTTGCCGTGGTCTGGGTCAGGCTGTTGCGCAGGATGTCCGACAAGGGAGACTGTTTGGTCAGTTGCAAGGCCTGCTCAAGAGGGCCACGCATGTCGGCCGCAATACCCACCGCCAAGTGGTGGCCCAAGTCCGGTATATGTGCGGAAAGGTTGTTGACCACAATATCGGGCGCCGTACTGAAACGGGCTGTGGCGTCAAGCACCGACAGCGAAGATTTGTCGATCACCAGCATCCCATTGAGACCTGTCAGCGCAGGCCAGGGTTTGTCGGAAACATTTTGCAGATAGCGCGGTACAAAGCGGTATTCGGCATTAGAAAGCGGCACCTCAAAGCGAAAAATGCCCGGATGGTCCACTCCATGCGAATCCCGGCCAAACGGCACATGATTCAGATCGCCCTGAATGCGCACACGGGCATTGTGAATGTCGCCGCTGCGTACCGCATTGCCAACATAATCCAGAGCGTCCCGCCCCAGGTCCAGCGGCAGATAGCGCACCACCTGCTCGGCGCGAGCTTGCTGCAAAACGCCCTCCAGATCGAGCATGCCCGGGAAGCGCTGCTCTGCCACGGCGCCTTCATAGGTTTTCCAGGCCACGCGAACCGTACCACGCGCATCGGCATTGGCAAACTGTATTTTCGGCAGGGTCACATGGATTTGCTGCCCCTGTTTGCGCCATTGCACTTTGGTCTGAAATTTGTCGAAGTCAAGGCGCGGCTTCTCAAAAACACCCGGAAATTCTGCGCTTCCCTTGTCCAGGTTCAGGTCCATGCTCCCGCCGGACTGGCTGAAATCAAAGTCGACCTTCGCGCCTTGCAGCCCGGGCGTTCCAATACCGGGCCGGTTGTCCAGCTCTCTCGTCGCACCAGGATGCGACAGCCAGCCAACCTGGCTGGCTTTGCCGCGCACCGCATACGTATCCGGAGCATCCAGCTCTCCTTGCCATGCCAGGTTCAATTCCTGAATCTGTCCCTGTGGCTGGTACCGCTTGAGGGCCCTGAGCATGGCATCGCCCAGTGGCAGCCGCCCGGCCAGTTGACTGATGATGCCAATGTCCCAGTCATTACCCTGGATTTCTCCGCCACGGGCAGCCGGATTGGCTGCATCGTGGTAGTTCACGCGCACGTTTCCGCCAGGCCAACGCAGATTGTCGTCAGTGACAAATGACAAGCCCTCGGTAATCAGCGAATAACTGTTGCGTTCACCCCCCTGGTCAAACCGCACCTTGAAAATCCCCGCCAGGCTTCTGAGCGCCAGAGGCGGCAGGCCCTTGCCCAATGTCATGTCAACGGCATCGAGGCTGGCATCCACCACGGCGCTGCTGCGCAGGCCCTCGCGAAATTCGGCTTGCACGCGCATCCTGCCACGGCCCTGCCGCAAAGAAATGTTCTTTCCCAGATCCACATACTGCCGCAACGGGGATATATCCACTTCCGCGATGTCGGCCTGCACAGCGCCAGACCACTTGCTCCATCGAGAGCGGTCTTCCCACAACCCGTGTCTCCAGTCGGCAGTAACGGCCACCGGTTGACCCCAGCCAGCCGGCGGCGTCAGGGACAACTGCAATACATGCCGTCTGCCCGATGTTTTCAGACTGGCCTGCACCTGGGTAATTTCGAGTGGGGGTGCATTGCGTTGCGCATCGTTCCACAAGATGCTTCCGTCACGGATTTCCAGTTCCGGCTGCGACAAGAGCCAGTCCAGCGCCGCGTTCGCCTCGGCCTCCTGCGGCAGCTCTCCCGCTGCGCCCCGGAACAGCGCCAGCCCCGCCACAAAAATACGGCCATCTGCCCCGCGCCGTGCCTGCACGGCAGGCCGGATGACCGCCAGCCGGGCAAACCGGCTCCGCGCCAGCGTCATGAGCGATGCCTCGGCCTGAACAGCGTCCACATGCAGGCCAGCGTTGCCAGCTTCATCTACAAAACGCACCCCACGCAACTCTACCGTAGGCTGCAGCCCCTGTCGCACCAGGACAATTTCATCAATCCTTACCGTCAATCCCAGCGCTGCGGATGCGATTTTTTCAAGTTGCGGGCGAAAATCACCGATTCGCGGCAGAATCCAGACATGCAGCGCCAGCACTGCCGCCGTGACAGCCACCATGAAAACGCCAGCCGTCCATGCGGCGGCTCGCGTGAGGGTGCGCAGCATGGAAGGCCGCAAAACGCGGCGGGCCAGGCGGGCAATCAGATTCTGGATCGATGTATCCTGCATGGAGAACAAACAATGAACCGTACAGGCACCAGCCTGCATCTGTTGCCTGTTTCCCCCCGGGAAACAGAGACATTATCCCAGTCTGCTGCACACGCGTCTGCATGCGTCTCGCCCATCCCCGAAAAAGCCCTGCACAGCCGCCTGGTGCAACGTCTGCATCGGCGTTACGAAGACCTCTTGGACCTGTTGCCGCCAGGACTGCCGGACCACGCTGCCATGCGTGCTGTTCTTGCCGCCCTGCACCAACAGGGCCACGACACTGGGGCAGCCTTGCGCATCTTGCGCCAGCTCGTGCTCGAACGCCTGGTCTTGCTTGATTGTGATGGCCAAGCGCCCCTGCAGGAAGTAACCGCCTGCATGACAACCCTCGCAGAGTTTGCCCTGGATTGCGCCTGCGAGGAAGTATTTCGGCATTTGGATGCGCAGCACGGCGCGCCGCTCAAGCCCGATGGCAACCGGGCCAATTTCTGGATCGTTGGCATGGGCAAGCTGGGCGCCAGGGAGCTCAACGTTTCCAGTGATATCGACCTGGTGTACCTGTATGAAACCGACGGGGAAACCACCGCAAACGGGCCACAGACCAGCGCCCCGTCGAGCACAACCATCAGTTTTCTGGAGTATTTTTCCAAAGCCGCCAAACGTCTGTACCACCTGATCGGCGAAACAAC
>JAGPIR010000030.1 GCA_018054915.1 Allobrachymonas sp. | reverse complement strand
CGCCCTTCCAGGGGTCGCGCCAGACAAACCCCGCCAATATGTAAATCGCGCAAAAAAGCAGCAGCCCCCAGCGCGGCAGGCGGCGCACGCCCTCCTGGGCAACAATGGCTGGCGAAGGCTGATTCACGAAAAGGCTATCCGGTTGGGCGATGCCCGGCAAACAACAGGGGCGCAAAAAAACAAAGCAGCCTGCGGGCTGCTTTGCTTGCATCTGCCGCAGGTCACACCTGCCTCAGGCGGAGGGTTTTTTGGCGTAGCGGTTGCGGAATTTCTCGACGCGACCACCCATGTTGTCGACCGATTTCTGGGTGCCGGTATAGAACGGATGCGATTCACTGGAAGTGTCCAGCTTGAACAGGGGCAGCTCGCGGCCATCGTCCATCTTGACGGTTTCCTTGGCGTTGACGCAGGAACGCGTCACGAACTTGAAGCCATTGGACAAGTCCACGAAGCAAACTTCGCGGTAATTAGGATGGATGCCTTCTTTCATGGATTTCCCTTAAAGAACACTGCGGGAGCCGTGCCAGCCAGCCTGACATACTTTCCGCGAAGCTTTGCATTATCGCACATGACATGAACGCGCGGAAACTCCGTCCGGTTACAGGCTGCACACAGCCCGCCTTTCAGAACTTCACGTCCGCCAGCCAGCGGTCGTCTCGACCGCCCAGCCGCCCGCGCGGATCGGTATTCAGCCGCGCCAGATTGTCGAGAATGGCCTCGTTGTCCTGAATCGACCGGCTGCGGCGCGCAGTGCGCAGGGCAGAAAACTCCGTACAGGCTGTTCCTGCGGGGGCCTCAAATACCATGGTGGCACCACGGCCATATTTCACCGGAACGGTCTGCCGCAAATGCAGGCTCATGTTGACCGGCGGGCCGGGACTGCGCTCCACCAACTGTCCCCGGCCGTTGTATACGTGGTAGCAGGCCGCACTGGCCGCAGTGGCGGACATGGCCACAATCATGCCGATGCCCGCGCGGATCAAGTTCTTGCGCATGGAACCCCTCCCTCAACCGGATGCAATGCCCGCATCATAGCCGTTGCGGCAGGCTGTGTCAGGCCGCAAATGCCCGTTGCCGCAGTTTTGCCACACGCTGTCCTGCTGCTGGGCGGCAGTCCTCCCGCATCAGGCGGCGAAATGGTCAAATCCGTGTCCTTGTAACGGATTGCCGCCACCGCCGGCGTGCCGCAGGCGCAAGCCGGTCTGTGCATCGATGCAACCGATTCGCGTCAGCAGCAGGCCGGTTTGCGCGGCCACGCGACGGATCTGCGCACGCTGCTGTGCCGCCGCCGTGAATAGCAATTCATAGTCATCGCCGCCAGCCAGCGCATATTCCAGCGCCGCCTCCGCACCCAATGTGCGAACAGCCGGGCTGGCGGCTGCGAGCAGGCCGGTTGCGTCGGCATCCCCCAGCACATCCAGCGTTGCACCGACCCCCGAGGCGGTCAGGATGTGGCGCAAATCGCCCTGCAGACCATCGCTCAGGTCCATGCCGGCGCTGGCCACGCCGCGCAGGGCCAAGCCCAGTGATGTTCGCGCAACCGGCCGCTCCAGCCGTTGCCGGCACGCCTGCAACAGCGCTGACCGTTGCATGACAGAAACCCCTTTGAGGACATCGGCAACGGCTTGACCGCGCTGGGCCTGCAACAGATGCAACGCCAGCCGCGCATCGCCCAGGCCTTCGCCCACGCGGTGGCTGACGTAGATGTCATCCCCCGCCCGTGCGCCACTGCGCACCAGCGCATGTTCCAACGGTACACTGCCGAACACGGTGATGGCGATGGCAAGCGGCCCACGCGTCGTGTCGCCTCCGATCAGTTCGCAGCCACTGGCGTCGGCCAGGGCAAATAGCCCTTGCGCAAATGCTGCCAGCCAGGCGTCGTCCACAGACGGCAAAGTGAGCGCCAGCACAAAGGCCATCGGCTGCGCGCCACTGGCCGCCAGGTCGCTCAGGTTCACGGCCAGCGCCTTATGGCCCAGCGCGGCCGCATCAACGTCTTCAAAAAAGTGGCGGCCGGCCACGAGCGTATCGGTGGAGATGGCCAGCATCTCGCCAGGGATGGGCCGCAGCAGCGCGCAGTCATCGCCCACGCCCAGCGGAGCATGGCGCAAGGGCAGGCCGCGCCGGAAGTGGCGTGCGATCAGGTCGAATTCGCCCCGGGATTTGCTGGGATTGGACATGCAATGAACACCAAACGGCTTGCTGAAATCAGGGGCTGGTTGACGGGCTGCTTCGTCCATTCCTCACCGCAACCCCGCCCTGGCCCGCGACTGCTCCAGCCGTCTGAGCAACGCACGATTGAGCGCCTTGGCGTGGCGGTTGCTTTGCCAATGCTGCATGATGGCCTGCAATTCGGCGTATTGCTGCTGCGCCAGCTCGGCCTGTCCGCTGTCTGCGGCCCAAATGGCATATTCGGCATGCGCTTCAAACGAACCGAACCGCTGCGCCGCTTCGTCAAACAGCTGACGCGCCTGCTCTCGCTGCCCCATCGCGGCATGGGCCTTGGCGAGAGCCATGGTCACGGCCTCGGGACGAAACTGCGGATGCTGCTCGCGGATGAAAAGCAACAATTCCAGTGCCATGGCGGCCTGCCCATTGGCCAGACGCGCGCTGGCTGCGCCGAGCCGGATTTCCGGATCGTTGGCAAACGGCCCTTTCAGGCAGGCTTCGTAATGTCCGGCCGCTTCACCGGGCTGGTCATCGTCGAGCAGGCACTGCGCCAATTGCATGCGGTTTTGCGCCGTGGGTGTGAGCGTGTACGCCTTGCGCGCCTCGCGCAGCGCCTTGCCAGGGTCCAGTGTTTGCAAGGCGGCACTCGCCACTTTGCTCACGCCCCGCCTGATCCGCATATCGGGCCAATACACGGCAAAAAAATACACCACACTGCCCAGCATCGGAAACATGAACAGGAGCAATAGCCAGTACATTTCCCGGCCCGTGCGCACGGCGTGTACGGCAAAAAATAGGGCCACGATCACGTGCAGGCCAATGCCAAAAAAATATGGAATGTTGAACATGCAGGCTTCCTTGTTGCGGATGTGTTCGTGCCGATCAGCTGACCGCCTGCACCGCACCGGCGCGTGCTGCCAGCAGGCGTAGCACCAGATGCACCCGTGCCTTGCTTACGGGCAATGCCGTGGCTGCGCCGCCCTTGCCGGTGGCACACAATACCAGCGGCGCCGGATCGGCTGGCGAGACCGCACTGCGCACCACAGCGCTGGCGGAGCAGCGCGGCGCCAGCGCCACCGCCACATTCTTTGCTGGCAGGGATGGGGCCACTTCTTCGAGCGTCTGATGCAGGGTGGCGTTGCCGGTTCCGGCCAGCACAACGCCCTGCACGCCAGCCTGCACCAGTGCATGCAACGCGCGGGCATCAGCCCCTGCATGACTGTGCAGCACCTCCACCCAGGGCCAGTCGGCGGGTGCCGTATGAAGCAGGGCCTGCCACAAACGCCTGTCGGTTTCCTGCGGCCAGCCCGGCGGCTCGCGCAGCCAGCGAACATGGCCTTCTTCCACGACCGCCAGCAGGCCCGCATCACCGCTGCTGAAGGCGTCAAGCCGGTAGGGATGAATTTTCTGCACGGCATCGGCGGCGTGTACGCTTCCTGCCGCCACCGCCATCACTGCGCACGCACGCGGGTCTCGCGCCACTGCCAGTGCATCGGCCAGGTTTTGCGGCCCATCACTCAGGCGCGCTGTGGCCGGACGCATGGCGCAAGTCAAAACCACCGGTTTTTTCTGCCAAACGTGTGCAGTTGGCGCAGCGGCCAGCGCCTGCTGCAGGAAACAGGCGGTTTCCTCGAGCGTATCCGTGCCATGCGTCACCAATACGGCGCGCACGTCGGGCTGTGCCAGCCAGTGTGCGCAGCGCCGGGCCAATACCTGCCATATGGAAAAATCCATATCCTTGCTGTTGACTTGCGCCACCTGCTCGCCCTGCAACGTATCGGCGCCCAACAGATCCTGCAGGCCGCAAATACCCCCCAGCAACCCCTCCACATCAATCTGGGCCGCCTGATAGGCCACCCCATCGTTGGCGTCTGCTCCCTGCCCGGCAATGGTGCCGCCTGTTGCCAAAACCACAATCTTTGCCATTTTCTTTGTATGCCCTTGCAAAATCCGGAAAACTGTTTGAAAATACAGTTGCTGGACATGTATACAGGTATTGCCATTTTGTCCGCCCCGCGAAGAAAGTGTAGTGGAACATGAACAACAGCATCAAACTGACCGCCCGCCAGCAGCAAATTCTGGAATTGGTTCAGCGCGCCATCCGCACCACAGGCGCACCGCCCACGCGAGCCGAAATTGCAACCGAACTGGGATTCCGCTCGGCCAACGCCGCCGAGGAGCACTTGCAGGCGCTCGCACGCAAAGGCGTCCTTGAGTTGATCAGCGGCACGTCGCGCGGCATCCGGCTCCGGCAACCGGCCACAATGGGCTCGGGCATGCACCAGCAAACACTTGACGCCTTTGCGCAACTGGCCCTGCCGCTGATTGGCCGGGTGGCTGCCGGCTCTCCGATTCTCGCGCAGGAGCATGTAGACACCACCTACCATGTGGCGCCCACGCTCTTCGCGCGCAAGCCCGACTATCTCCTCAAGGTGCGCGGCATGTCCATGCGCGATGTAGGCATTCTCGACGGTGACCTGCTCGCCGTACAGGCTACCCAGGACGTGCGCAATGGCCAGATCGTTGTCGCCCGGCTGGGCGATGACGTCACCGTCAAGCGCTTCCAGCGCCTGGCTTCGCACATCGAACTGCACGCCGAAAACCCCGACTATCCCACCATCGTGGTCCTCCCTGGCGACCCGTTTGCCATCGAAGGCTTGGCCGTCGGGCTGATTCGCAACAGCGTATTGATGTAGACACGGCCACTTTTTCCGCGCTTTTCGCAGGTTGCAGGCGTGGATAAGGCCATCCAGCGTCCTTATCCGCCCAGCGCAAAGCCGCTTACCCCCACCCTGCAGTCCGATTGGAAAACATATGATCGTTCCGTACTGCTCTTGGTTACGCCTGTTGGCACCCCTTCTCAAATGCCGTCTGCGTCCCGGCGCTGGTGCCATTCCGCCCCGTTCCCTCCCCATGGCCGTGCTACGAGACGAAACTCTGGCGTACAAACCGGAAAAACCCGCTGATGCCCCCTTTGATGCAGCATGCTTGCCCCCCTCAATTCCCGCCTCGCCATCTGCGGCTGTTCGCGCAGCCGCTGCGGCACCTGCATCCAGGCCTGCTACGCTAGCCACACCAAAATCCAAATCTTTTGGCCGCACGCAACCGCTGCTGCGTACGCTGCGTCCCACTGGCCACCCGTCCCACACAATGCCTTCATCGCCCTTTGTTCTCAGCGGCACCATCCAGAATGTCTGCGACCAGCTGGAGCAATGGGCCGCACAGGAAGACCACTGGCTGCGAGCCGGTTGACTGCTTTCGCAGTCCCCTCAATTATTCAATGGACTGGCGCAGCGCCTGCAGCCTGAAAATTCGCCACAAGCCTTCGCTTGTTGTAGCCCGAAAAAAGGATGCCGCAGCCTCGACCGCACAGGGCTATCGTTTGACCGACAGAGACAGGGTTCAGACACCAATCGCAAGCAATTTGCAAGAAAAAAGAACCCGTCAACGCCCTTCAAGTTGTTGGCGCATGATGCACAATGCGCGCCATGATGAACGTCGTAATCCTCGATGACTATCAGGATGCCGTGCGCAAGCTGGCCTGCGCCAGCAAGCTTGATGCCTTTCATGCGAAGGTGTACACCAACACCATCAAGGGCGTGGGGCAATTGTCGGTGCGTCTGCGCGAAGCCGACATTCTCGTGCTGATCCACGCACGAACCAGCATCAGTCGCCAGTTGCTGGAAAAACTCCCACGGCTCAAGCTGATCGTACACACCGGCTCCAGCAGCGAACACATCGACATCGCGGCCTGCACCGAGCGCCAGATCGCCGTAGCTGCCGGCAGCAAATGTCCTGAATCGGCAGCAGAACTCACCTGGGCGCTGCTGATGGCGGCCAGCCGCCGTCTGCCGCAATACACCGCCAACCTCCGCCACGGCGTCTGGCAGCAATCGGGATTGAAGGCCGCCTCCATGCCACCCAATTTCTGCATGGGAACCCGTTTGAATGGCAAGACACTGGGGCTGTGGGGATTTGGGAGCGTCGGCCAGATGGTGGCAACCTATGGCCACGCGTTTGGCATGCGCGTGCTGATCTGGGGCAGTGAACACTCCCGGCAACGGGCCGCTGACGCCGGTTTTGCCGTTGCAGCCAACAAGGAGCAACTCTTTTCCGAAAGCGACTTTCTCAGCCTGCACTTGCGACTGCTGGCCGACACGCGTGGCCTCATCACCCTATCTGACCTCTGTTTGATGAAGCCGACCGCCGTGCTCATCAACACCTCCCACGCCGAACTGCTGCAAACCGATGTGCTGGTCACCGCACTCAACCGCGGCCGTCCCGGAATGGCAGCCATCGACGTACTGGACAGCGAGCCGGTGTTGCCTGGCAACACCCTGCTGCGACTGGAGAACTGTCTGTGCACCCCGCACATCGGTCATGTCGAACGCGAAGCGTATGAACACGACTTCAACGAGGCTTTTGACAGCATCCTCGCTTTTATTGCCGGCCAGCCTGTCAATCTGGTGAATCCGCAAGCCTTGCGCATGCCGCGCTGACGGTTGCAAATTCATCCGCACAATCGCCTACAATTGCCGATGACGGGCCTTCCCGCATGGTGAGGCGGCCAACCGGGTCAGGTGGGGAACCAAGCAGCCCTAACTGCGGAGCCAGTGCCGGGGTTAAGGCTCGTCAATTGCATACCCCATGCAAAAAAGGATGCCATGCATCCCCGTGTTGACTGCGCAAGGCAGCTCCGCACACATTGCGACAAGCGCAAAAAAGCCAATTCCTCGCACGTCTGTCTGCTCTCCAAAACAGACATTGCACATATCCCGTAGCGGTTGTTCCCTAGATTGGAAAACAAAAAAGCCCCATACGGGGCTTTTTTGGTGCGACCGACAAGATGATCGGCTTAGCGGCGCGAACCCACCACTTCAATTTCCACGCGGCGGTTCTTGGCGCGGCCTTCCTTGGTTGCATTGGAAGCAACAGGCTGCTTTTCGCCTTTGCCTTCAACCACGATCCGGTCAGCAGCAATGCCCTTGGAAACCAGATAGGCCTTCACGGCATTGGCACGGCGCAGCGACAAAGCCTGGTTGTAGGCGTCGGTACCGATGGAGTCGGTATGACCTGTGCTGATAATAGTTTCAACATTGATGGCCTGGATCTTGGCAGCCAAATCATCCAGTGTTGCTTTGCCGGCGGGCTTCAGCACCGATTTGTCAAAGTCGAAGAATGCGTCGGCGGCATAGGTGATCTTGCCGGTAACCGGTTGCTGTTGGGGTTGTGCCTTAGGTTGCGGCTTGCCGGCAACCAAAGCACCATCGCAACCAGCTGCTGCAGTGGCGGGCGTCCAGAAATTGTCACGCCAGCAATATTCGTTCGTACCGTTCTTCCATGTCAGGCTGCCATCGTTGTTGCGCCAATTGTCAACGGAACTTGCAGCCATAGCGCTACCTGCCACGGCAACTGTTGCGGCCAACACAGCCAGTTTATTCAGTTTTTTCATGTGTAACCTCTTGATAAAACCACAGCAGGAGCTGCACGATTAAGGCGAGTCGAAATGCCAAAAGTATAACTCGTCCCACCAATTGTGCCATAGCACGGATTGACTGTAACCGTTCCAAACAACCTGCACGCCCAGCCCCCGGAAAAACACCTTCTTTGTTGCTTCATTGCCACATACATACAGGCGCATCCAGCAAAAAAGCTGAACCCGATAACCGGTAGAATGGAAAGTTGATCAGATTGTTTCTACCACATTTTCCTTATTATCAAATCTTTCATTTTCCTCACGCATGACCGAATTTGCCAAGGAAACGCTGCCCATCAGCCTCGAAGAGGAGATGCGTCGCAGCTATCTCGATTACGCGATGAGCGTAATCGTGGGCCGCGCCCTGCCTGACGCCCGCGACGGCCTCAAACCTGTACACCGTCGCGTTCTGTTCGGGATGCACGAACAGAACAACGACTGGAACCGGCCATTTAAAAAGAGCGCGCGCATCGTGGGCGATGTGATGGGTAAATACCATCCACACGGTGACAGCGCCATTTACTACACGATCGTGCGCATGGCGCAACCATTTTCCTTGCGCCATGTGCTGGTCGACGGTCAGGGCAACTTCGGCTCGGTCGACGGCGACAGCGCTGCGGCCATGCGTTACACCGAAATCCGCCTGACGAAGATCGCCCATGAGATGCTGGCCGACATCGACAAGGAAACAGTGGATTTCGGCCCCAATTACGACGGAAGCGAACAAGAGCCACTGGTTCTACCCAGTAAATTGCCCAATCTGCTGGTCAATGGTTCAGCGGGTATCGCCGTGGGCATGGCCACCAACATTCCACCGCACAACCTCAATGAGGTGGTGGATGCCTGCCTGCACCTGCTGCATCACCCGGACGCAACGATCGACGACCTGATCGAAATCATTCCAGCGCCCGACTTCCCGACGGGCGGCATCATTTACGGCATGGCCGGCGTGCGCGAGGGCTACCGCACCGGCCGGGGCCGCGTGGTCATGCGCGCCAAAGTGCATTTCGAAGACATCGACCGTGGCCAGCGCCAGGCGATCATCGTCGACGAAATCCCCTACCAGGTCAACAAGAAGACGCTGCAGGAGCGCATGGCCGAACTGGTGCACGAAAAACGCCTCGAAGGCATCAGCCACATCCAGGACGAATCCGACAAGTCCGGCATGCGGCTGGTGATTGAGCTCAAACGTGGCGAAGTGCCCGAGGTGGTGCTGAACAACCTGTACAAGCAAACGCAGTTGCAGGACACCTTTGGCGTCAACATGGTGGCGCTGATCGATGGTCAGCCCCGGTTGTGCAACCTCAAGGACCTGGTCGGCATCTTCCTGCAGCACCGGCGCGAGGTGGTGACACGGCGCACCGTGTTCGAGCTGCGCAAGGCGCGTGACCGTGGCCATGTGCTTGAGGGCCTGGCCGTGGCGCTGGCCAATATCGACGAGTTCATCCGCATCATCCGCGAATCACCTACGCCGCCGGTCGCCAAAGCCGAGCTCATGGCACGCAGCTGGGACAGTTCGCTGGTGCGCGAAATGATGACCCGTGCACGCGCGGATGGCGGCGCCATCCGCGCCGACGATTACCGCCCCGATGGGTTGGCGCGCCAGTTCGGCCTGCAAGGTGACGGCCTGTACCGCCTGAGCGACGTGCAGACCCAGGAAATCCTGCAGATGCGTCTGCAGCGCCTCACAGGACTGGAACAGGACAAGATCATTGCGGAATACAAGTCCGTGATGACGGAGATCGAGGATCTGCTGGACATTCTGGCCAGACCGGAGCGCGTGAACACCATCATCGGCGACGAGTTGAACGCCATCAAGCAGGAGTTCGGGCAAAGCAAGCTCGGCGCGCGCCGCAGCCAGATCGAACACAACGCGCAAGAGCTTGGCACCGAAGACCTGATCACGCCGACCGACATGGTGGTGACGCTATCGCACACCGGCTACATCAAGAGCCAGCCCTTGTCCGAATACCGCGCGCAAAAACGCGGCGGACGTGGCAAGCAGGCCACCGCGACCAAGGAAGACGACTGGATCGACCAGCTCTTCATCGCCAATACGCACGACTACATGCTGTGCTTCAGCAACCGCGGGCGGCTGTACTGGCTCAAGGTGTGGGAGGCGCCCACTGGCGGCCGTGGCTCGCGCGGGCGGCCCATCGTCAACATGTTCCCGCTGCAGGACGGCGAAAAAATCAACGTGGTGCTGCCGCTCACGGGCGACATGCGCACGTTTCCGGCCGACCGCTATGTGTTCATGACCACGGCCAAGGGCACGGTCAAGAAAACGGCGCTCGATGAATTCAGCAACCCGCGCAAGGCGGGCATCATCGCCGTCGATCTCGATGAGGGCGACTACCTGATCGGCGCGGCGCTGACCGACGGCGCGCACGACGTGATGCTGTTCAGCGACGGCGGCAAGGCCGTGCGCTTTGACGAAAACGACGTGCGCCCCATGGGCCGCCAGGCACGTGGCGTACGCGGCATGATGCTGGAAGACGGCCAGAGCGTGATCGCCATGCTCGTGGCCGAAGACGAGGCGCAGTCGGTATTGACCGCCACCGAAAACGGCTACGGCAAGCGTACCAGCATCGTCGAGTACACCCGCCACGGGCGCGGCACCAAGGGCATGATTGCGATTCAGCAAAGCGAGCGCAACGGCAAGGTTGTGGCCGCCACGCTGGTGCGCACAGATGACGAAATCATGCTGATTTCCGACACCGGCGTGGTAGTGCGCACGCGCGTGGCCGAAATCCGCGAAATGGGCCGCGCCACCCAAGGCGTGACGTTGATTGCGCTTGACGAGGGTGCGCAACTGATCGGCCTGCAGCGCATTGTGGAAAACGACGCCAATGAA
>JAGPIR010000029.1 GCA_018054915.1 Allobrachymonas sp. | reverse complement strand
GCCCGACCCTGCGTCGCGGCGCATCTTTTGCCGCCGCCACGGCTCTGGGTGAGTTTGCGGTAAGCCTGTTTTTGAGCCGCCCAGAATGGACGACGCTGACCACACTGATACACCAGCACCTGGGCCGGCCTGGCGCCAGTCATCTGGATGCCGCCATGTTGCTTTCAGCCCTGTTGATGCTGCTCACCCTGGGCTGCTTTATCCTGATTGAAACCCACGATCGTTCGGTTTCCTGACGCTTCACACCCCACCCATGCTGGAACTGCGCAACATCATCAAGCATTTTGGCCCACCACAGGCTGCTCCACTGCTCATCGGCATCAGCATGGCTGTACCGCCGGGAGAAACCACCGCCCTGCTCGGCGCATCGGGCAGCGGCAAAAGCACGCTGCTCAAAATCGTGGCAGGAATCGAACAGCCGGACAGCGGCAGCGTGTGGTTCAACGGACAGGATATCTCCCTGCTGCCTCCAGAGCAACGCCATTTTGCGCTGATGTTCCAGGATTTTGCGCTATTTCCTCATCTCAACGTGCAAGACAACGTGGCCTTTGGCCTGATTGAAAAGGGTCTACCCAAAGCCGATGCGCGCATGCAGGCCCGGGCCATGCTGGAGCGCTTCGGCCTGGGCAATCACGCCTTGGCGCGGACATGGACCCTGTCGGGTGGCGAACAGCAGCGCGTGGCATTGGCCCGTGCGCTGATCACCCAGCCACGCGCCCTGCTGCTGGACGAACCCTTTTCAGCGCTTGACGCTGCATTGCGCGAACGCATGCGCGATGAGTTCAAATGGCACATCGCCCAGGCTGGCATGACTGCAATACTGGTTACGCATGATGAAACGGAGGCCCGCACCATGGCAAGCCATGGCTGGCTCCTGCAAAACGGCCGACTATCTCGGCGTTGGTGAGCGCACGCCCAGGCGATTTCCCATGAATTTGTTTGCATCAGGCGGCACGGCCGGTCATGCAAATTCCTTGCCCAGCTCCAGCCCCCGGTGGTAGCAGGCCTGCATAGCCTCAATGATGTGGACATGCACCTTGTTGTCCTGCATGCTGGAAATGGCCGCATGCGTGGTTCCACCTTTGCTGGTCACCTGCTGACGCAATACCTCAGGCTGCTCGCCGCTGGCCTGCGCCAGCGCGGCCGCACCGGCAAAAGTCTGCACGGCCAGCTCCTTGGCCTGATCCTGCGTTAGGCCTAGCTCCATCCCGCCCTGAATCAGGGCCTCCATCCAATAGAACACATAGGCCGGGCCCGAACCGCTGATGGTCATGAGGCTGTCAATCAATGCCTCTTGCTCCAACCAGAGCCGTTTTCCGGTAGGGGCCAATACGGCATCGGCCAGCGCACGATCGTCAGCCGCAACGCCAGGCATGGCATACACCCCGGTCATACCCTGTCCGATCAGTGCCGGCGTGTTGGGCATGCAGCGAACAATCCGCTGGCTGACAAACCAGCGGGCCAGGGTTGCAGTGGTAATGCCGGCCGCTACGCTGATATGCAGCGCACCCGCAACATGGGGCGCAGCTGCTGCGGCTGCCTCCCTGAATTGCTGCGGCTTGACCGCCCAGACGACCACATCGGCCTGCCCCAAGCTGGCATCGGCCGCCTCCAGGGCGCGCACGCCATAGCGCTCCTGCAAACGGAGGCGCGCTTCCAGCCCGGGATCGACCACGGTGATCTGCTGCGCCGCAACTCCCTGCTGGCGCAGCCCACCCAGAATGGCGCTGGCCATGTTACCTCCGCCAATGAAAACTATGTTTTGCACAAACTGCTGCATACCGGCTCCCCGCGATTGTTTTTCGCATTCAAACAGTCCAGCTATTGTGCAGCATGCGTCTTCTGTCCAGATCCCAGTTCCCTCAATGGCTTTTTTGCAGATACCCGGCCTGGCGGCAAACCCGTGGCGCACCCTATCACCCCACATTCACGGAAATCATGGCCATTGCCAATGATGGGATGACCCGGAGCTCACCTGCAGAGCCTTTTTCCATTGCGTTGCCGGCACGATACAAGGCCCATTTTTTACACGCCACTGTATGAACGGATGATTAAACAAACCGTACAATCATTTTCGTTTTTTGCGGTGCAGCAAATTTGACCTTTTCTTGAGTAGACTCGGAACACTGCGACGCAAGAATCCCTATCACGCCATTGGCAGTGTTGCCTGCGGCGTTGCGGCGGGAGCAGACTTGTGCTTGTAGTTCCCTTGTTTCCTGCCGTACCGAGTGGCTGATTTTGTTCTTTCCTTTTGCTGAATGCGCATCATGTCAACTTCTACCCTGAACCAGTTCCTGGAATCCGTACAACAGCGCGACCCCAACCAAAATGAATATCTGCAGGCCGTGCGTGAAGTGCTCGAAAGCCTATGGCCTTTCATCGAGCGCAATCCGCGCTATGCCAGCAATGCCCTGCTGGAGCGCCTGGTGGAACCCGAACGCGTGATTCAGTTCCGTGTTTCCTGGATGGATGACAAGTGCCAAGTCCGCGTCAACCGCGCCTTTCGCATCCAGCATAACAACGCCATCGGCCCTTACAAAGGCGGCATGCGCTTTCATCCCTCGGTCAATCTCTCGATCCTGAAATTCCTGGCCTTCGAGCAAACGTTCAAGAATGCGCTCACCACGCTTCCCATGGGTGGCGGCAAGGGCGGTTCGGACTTCGATCCCAAAGGTAAGAGCGACGGCGAAGTCATGCGTTTTTGCCATGCGCTCATGACCGAGCTGTACCGCCATATCGGCGCCGACAGGGATGTGCCAGCAGGCGACATCGGCGTGGGTGCCCGGGAAGTGGGCTTCATGGCCGGCATGATGAAAAAACTCACCGCACAAGCCGATTGCGTATTCACCGGTCGCGGCCTGAGCTGGGGCGGCAGCCTGATCCGCCCCGAAGCCACGGGCTACGGCACCGTCTACTTCGCCCGTGAAATGATGCAGCGCGCAGGCCAGTCGCTTGAAGGCAAGACTGTGTCCGTTTCCGGTTCGGGTAATGTGTCGCAATACGCCATTGAAAAAGCCATGCAATGCGGTGCCAAAGTCATCACGGCGTCCGACTCCAACGGCACCGTGGTTGACCCTGCCGGTTTCACGCCGGAAAAGCTCTCTGCACTGATGGAAATCAAGAACGTGCGCCGCGGCCGCATCAGCGAATACGCCGAGCAATTCAAGCTGCAATACGAGGCTGGCAAAACACCTTGGCATGTGCCGGTGGACATCGCCCTGCCCTGTGCCACGCAAAACGAAGTTCATGGCGACGATGCCCGCACACTGGTGAAAAACGGTGTACTGTGTGTGGCAGAAGGCGCCAACATGCCCAGCACGCTCGAAGCCACGAGCGTGTTCATCGACTCCGGCACAGTGCTGTATGCGCCCGGCAAGGCCAGCAACGCCGGCGGTGTGGCGGTTTCGGGCCTGGAAATGGCGCAAAGCGCCCAACGCCTGTGCTGGAACAGAGAGCAGGTGGACGCCAAGCTGCTGGCCATCATGCAGGACATCCACGCCAACTGCGTACGCTACGGCAGCAACGACGGCAAGGGCCCGGTGAATTATGTCAACGGGGCCAATATTGCCGGCTTCGTAAAAGTGGCCGACGCCATGCTGCAACAAGGCGTATGCTGATGCGTATGATGGGCGGTTATCTTCAGGACTGAAGAGACATGCCGTTCTTGCCGAACGGCATGTCTTCCCATAAACCGCCTTTCGGAGACCTTCATGCACCGCTTTTATTCTGCGCTCTGCGCCATTGCCGCCGCGGTGTTGCTGGGCGCCTGCGACAAACCCGGCACCTCGGCCCCCAGCAATGCTGGGCCCGCCACTGGCGACCCGACCCCAATCAGCAACCTGCCCATTGCAGACCTTAGCGACGAGCAGCTGCAAGACCGCTGGAACCGGCTTGCAGTCACCTTGTCACTCGAAAAAATGAACCTGCATGGCTGCAAGCCAACCGCAGCACCTGCAGGCAAGACGACCATCACTTGTTTCAGTGCTCCCCGAAGCGTGGTGTACATTGTGCGCACCCATGGCAAGGTCACGCAGGTCCAGTTCACCTCTTTACTGGGTTTTTTCAGTGTTTCACTGGCAGAATCTTCCAAATTCATGGCGCGATTCCTGCATGAAGGCACCAGTGGCGATGATGCCAGCCTGCTCAGCCAGTTTCAACAGGAAGCTTCCCGCAACAAGCGTTTTTGCGTGCCTTCTGCCGCCACGCAATCGCAGATGTGCTACCTCACTGACGGTCGCAGCTACGGCGTTGAAATCCGGTAGTCCTTTCCGGCCCGGGTTGAACCACGCTGGACCGGCGCACCCCACGCCCCTTTGCTGCGCTGGCATCCGTGGCCTTGGCTGCCGCCTGCCCGAAAGCCCATCAGGGGCAATCGCCTGATGGGCCACCCATATCGGGCAAAGGCAGCTTTGCCGAAAACTTGTGACGCTGCATGCTGAAAAAGCTGCGAACATTGCGCACATTGGCGTCCTGGGTGAACAGGCGCTGGCTGAAAACCATGAAGGCCGGCATATCGGCCACAGTCACAATCAGCACAAAGTCGGGTCCGGGTGACGTACGGTAGCACTGCTGCACGGCCCCATCGGCCACGGCCCGCCTGGAAAAGGCCGCCTGGTGCGCCTCGGATTGCGCATCCAGCGTCACCTCCACAATCGCCGTCAACCCCGCACCGATGTGCCGGTACATGGCCCTGGAATCAAGAATGCTGACAGTGCGCTCGATCAATCCCAGCGCATGCAGGCGCCGCACCCGCCGCAAACAGGTGGCAGCAGACAGATGGCAACGGACGGCCAACTCCTGATTGCTGAGGCTGGCATCGCACTGCAATTGATGCAACAAGCGCCAATCAGCCGCATCCAGAGACACAAGGGGTTCAGAAGCATGCATGTGAAATATATTTCCAAATAAATATCTATAAATGAAATTTATAAACAATAAATCCGTTGCATGAAATTTTATTCGTTTAATTGGATTATTTAGAAAGTATTTTTCCGTAACCTCAAGTACCATGACGCCATCTTTTGAAGCGCTGGTGCCCACAGAACCAGCAACATCCCATATTCGTCTGGCTGGTTTTTTTGCAGGAGAGTGACTCATGTGTGGCATCGTCAGCGCCGTGGCGCAGCAGAACGTGGTTTCTATCCTGATACAAGGGCTGCAACGGCTGGAATACCGGGGTTATGACTCCTGTGGCGTTGCCGTGTGGAACGACGGGCTGCAACGCGCGCGCAGCACCGCCCGCGTCGCCGAGCTGGACGAACAAGTTCAGCGCGACAGGCTGCAAGGCTACAGTGGCATTGCGCATACCCGCTGGGCCACCCACGGCGCACCAGCTGTGCACAACGCCCATCCCCACTTCAGCTACGGCTCAGGCGTGGATGCCGATGACAGCACCGGCAAGCCTGGGCGTATTGCACTGGTGCACAACGGCATCATCGAGAACTACGAAACCCTGCGAAGCCAATTACAAAAAAAAGGCTACGTCTTTTCCAGCCAAACCGACACCGAAGTCATCGCCCACCTGATTGATTCCCTCTACAACGGCGATCTGTTTGATGCGGTCAAGGCTGCGCTGGCGCAACTGCACGGCGCCTACGCCGTGGCCGTGATCTGCCGCGACGAACCCCACCGCGTGGTAGGCGGGCGCGCCGGTTCACCACTTGTCATGGGCATCGGCGCCGATGGCGCGCATTATTTGGCCAGCGACGCCATGGCCCTGGCCGGCGTGACCGACCAGATCGTCTACCTGGAAGAGGGCGATGTGGTCGACCTGCAACTGGGCAAATACTGGATCGAAAATGCCGGCCAGCGCCTGGGCACCGCACAGCGCCCGGTCAGAACTGTGCTGGCGCACAGCGGTGCAGCCGAACTGGGCCCCTTTCGCCACTACATGCAAAAAGAAATTTTCGAACAGCCTCGCGCACTGGCCGACACCCTCGAAGGCGTGGCGACTGTCGTGCCCGAATTGTTCGGTGACGGCGCGCACCACGTATTCCAGAACATCGACCGCGTGCTAATCCTCGCCTGCGGCACCAGCTACTACAGCGGTTGTGTGGCCAAATACTGGCTCGAAGCCATCGCCGGTATGCCATGCGACGTGGAAATCGCCAGCGAGTACCGCTACCGCACCAGCGTGCCCCATTCCAAAACGCTGGTCGTCACCATCAGTCAGAGTGGCGAAACCGCCGATACGCTCGCGGCCCTGCGTCATGCCAAGACGTTGGGCATGGTGCACACGCTGACCATCTGCAACGTGGCCACCAGCGCCATGGTCCGCGAGTGCAAACTATCCTACGTCACACGTGCGGGGGTGGAAATCGGCGTAGCCTCCACCAAAGCCTTCACCACCCAGCTGGCTGGGTTGTTCCTGCTCACGCTGGCGCTGGGCGGCGTCAAGGGCACGCTATCGGACCAACAGCAGGCAGCCTATCTGGGCCAGATGCGCCACTTGCCACTTGCCGTGCAGGCGGTGCTGGCGCTGGAGCCGCAACTGATGCAATGGGCGGAATCTTTCTCCAAAAAAGACAATGCCCTGTTCCTGGGGCGCGGCATCCATTACCCGGTGGCGCTTGAGGGCGCCCTCAAACTCAAGGAAATCAGCTACATCCACGCCGAAGCCTACCCGGCCGGCGAACTCAAGCACGGCCCGCTGGCGCTGGTGACGGCTGCCATGCCGGTGGTGGTGGTCGCCCCCAACGACGAACTGATCGACAAGCTCAAGAGCAATATGCAGGAAGTCCGCGCCCGGGGCGGCGAACTGTATGTGCTGGCCGACACCGACAGCAACATCCAGAGCGAAGAGGGCATCCACGCCATCCGCATGCCCGAGCACTATGGCGTCCTAAGCCCCATCCTGCACGTGGTGCCGCTGCAATTGCTGGCGTACCACACCGCCTGCGCCAAAGGCACGGATGTGGACAAGCCACGCAATCTGGCGAAATCTGTCACGGTGGAGTAGTTTTGCCAGCGGATCACCAAGCCTGAAACAAAGCACGACAGCCAAGAAACCTGGCCTCTCGCTTCACGACTGAAAATAACCGTCACGCTTTTGCAACGCGTGGCAGCAAGCTTTGTTGCGCTTGCCGTTCGCGCAGCGAAAGAATGTGAACCCCTCGACTGCGAACCCTTGTTCCCAAGCCGACCGGGCGGTTTTGATCACAGGCCCGCAGGCAGCACCCGCTGGCCGGTCAGGACAAAATGTTCGCGCAAGGCAAAACGGTCGGTCATCCCGGCGATGTAGTCCGCCACCGCGCGCTCCCTGTCGGCACGTTCGGAAAACTCCTGCGGCATGGCCTCTGGCTGTACACAATAATGCGCGAAGAGATCGCGCACCACTTGTTGCGCCTGCTCCATGTTGTGCAGCACCTGTGGATGGCGGTAAAGCGCCTGCATGAGGAATTGTTTGAGCACCTGCGACTGGCGGCGCATGTCTTCTTCAAACCCCAGTAAGGGCGGGCTTCTCCGCACGGCATCCACGCTATCCGGCTGGTGCTCCCGCAGCCGCCGCTGCGTGGCGGATATGACATCAAGAATTTGCGCACTCAGCATGCGACGGATGGTTTCATACCACAGACGCCGGCCTTGCAATTGCGGCCATTCGCTCCTGACCGAAGCATGGTGCCCGGCTACCAGCGGAACCTCCAGAACAGCTTCCCATTGCAGCAGACCTGAACGCAGGCCGTCATCCACATCGTGCGCGTTGTAGGCCATTTCGTCGGCAATATTGGCCAGTTGCGCCTCCAGACTCGGTTGCGTCTGCTCCAAAAAACGGCGGCCTATTCCGCCGGGCTCATGGTGTTCCAACCACCGGGCATTGGCGGCCGAACAATGCTTGAGAATGCCTTCCCGCGTTTCGAAGCACAGATTGAGTCCGTCAAATCCCGGATAACGCTGCTCCAGCATGTCCACCACACGCAGGCTTTGCATGTTGTGCTCAAACCCGCCATGGGTCTGCATGCAGGCATTGAGCGCATCCTGACCAGCGTGTCCGAAAGGGGTGTGCCCCAAATCATGCGCCAGGGCAATCGCTTCTGCCAGATCTTCGTCCAGCCCCAGGGCGCGCGCAATGCTGCGGCCGATCTGCGCCACTTCCAGGGAATGGGTCAACCGGGTGCGGAACAGATCCCCTTCATGATTCAGGAACACCTGGGTCTTGTAGACCAACCGCCTGAAAGCCGAAGAATGCACGATGCGATCACGGTCGCGCTGGAACATGCCGCGTGTGGGCGACTCCTCTTCGGCAAGCATCCGTCCGCGGCTGCGCAGCGGATGGCAGGCCCATGCCGCATGCTGTCCTCCCTCAGGAACGCCGCCAACAGCGCGGATATAAACCGCCATTTACCGTTCCTTCAACCGGGCTGGCTGCATGCCGTGATGACGCTTGCCACCACCGCATCCGGCACCGAAACCAGGGCAGCCTGTCCAGGGTGCGCCAGCACCACAAAACGAATCTGGCCCGCCTCGGCCTTCTTGTCCACCCGCATATGCTGCAACCAGGCCTGCGTATTGGTTGATTCGTCTGTAGACAGCATGGGCGCCTGCACCGGCAACCCGGCCGCCTGAACCAGCCGGCGCGTCCGATTGACAAAGGCCGCATCCACCAATCCCAACTGCTGCGACAGATGGACAGCCATGACCAAACCGCAGCCAACAGCCTCACCATGCAGCCAGGTTCCAAACCCCAGCCCGGCCTCGATCGCATGGGCAAATGTATGGCCGAAATTCAAAATGGCGCGCATGCCGCCCTCCTGCTCGTCCTGCGCCACCACCCAGGCCTTGATTTCGCAGCTGCGCTGCACGGCTACACGCATCACATCGTGTTGACGCGCCCGCAAGGCCTGCATGTTCTGCTCCAGCCAATCGAAAAATTCCATGTCGGCAATGGGCCCGTACTTGATGATCTCGGCCAAACCCGCGCTGAACTCCCGTTCGGGCAAGGTGGCCAGTGTCGCCATGTCGCATACGACCCGGCGCGGCTGGTAGAAAGCGCCGATCATGTTCTTGCCCAGGGGATGATTGATGGCAGTTTTGCCTCCCACCGAAGAGTCGACCTGAGCCAGCAGCGTGGTGGGCACTTGCACAAAGGGCACGCCACGCATGTAACAGGCCGCTGCAAATCCGGTAATGTCCCCCACCACCCCGCCGCCCAGGGCAAACAAAACGGTCTTGCGGTCACACTGATGCTCCAGCAAAGCATCAAAAATCCGGTTCAGGGATTGCCAGGTCTTGTGCTGCTCGCCGTCGGGCAATTCCACACAAAGCACCTGCCTGAACCGGCCGGCAAGCACCTGCTGCAGACGCGCGGCATACAAGGGTGCCACCGTTGTGTTGCTCACGATCAGGGCTTGCGCGGCTTCGGGAAGATTGTCCCAGCTGGATGCCTGGTCTAGAATATCCGTTCCAATCAGGATGGGGTAGCTGCGGGCGCCCAAATCAATGCGCAGCGCCGCTTGTGTGCCCTGCGGCTCCCGCACAAAAGGTGCAAGCGCAAGCTTAGTTGGAAAAATCGTCAATGCGTGATTCATGCCGCATATTGTGGCGCATTGCCAACCTGATCTGGAAATCAGGAGCGGTCTTACAAAGAATTGCCGGGTTGCAAGCGCTTGATGATTTTCTGCACCAATACCGGCAGCGGGCTTCTTCCCGAATGAACGACATGGTGCGCCGTTTCCCGGTACAACGCATCGCGCTCATTGAACAATGCGCGGATTTTTTCCATGGGATCGGAAACCTGCAACAAGGGACGCTGGGTGTCGTGGCGCAAACGCCGGTAAATGGTTTCCGGCGAAGCCTGCAAATACAACACCGTGCCTGCAGCCTTCAGCAACTGCCGGTTTTCTGGCCGCAACACGGCCCCGCCCCCCGTTGAAAGCACGAAAGGCCCCGGTCGCTCCAGCAATTTCCGCAAGGTCTCGGCTTCACAATCCCTGAAAGCCGACTCGCCATTCGCAGCAAAATACTCCTTGATGGTCATGCCCAAGGCTGTTTCAATCGCCTCGTCAGAATCCACAAACGGCCACGCAAAATGCCGGGCGACGTGCCGCCCGGCAGTTGATTTGCCCGAACCGGGCAGGCCAATCAGGACAATCCTGCGCAATTGGGGCGTGCCCACCGTATGTGTCATCAACGGATTGCCGCGCGTTCAGAAACGAGTTTTGGCGTCAGGAAAACCAGCATTTCCCTTTTTGTCACTTCCTTTACCCGGTTCTTGAACAAATTGCCCACCACTGGAATATCCCCAAGCAACGGCACTTTTGATACGTCGTCTGATTCGTTGATCGTGTAAATACCCCCGATGACTACCGTGCCGCCATTTTCAACCAGCACATTGGTCTGGATGTGCTTGGTGTTGATGGCATAACCGGCAATCGTGGCGCGACCGATTTCGTCATTGGAAATATCCACATCCATGATGACACTGCCTTCGGGCGTGATTTGCGGCGTTACCTCCAACTTGAGTGTTGCCTTCTGAAACTGAACCGACGTTGCGCCGCTGGAAGACGCCACCAGATAGGGCAGGTTCACGCCCTGCTCGATAATGGCCTTGGTCTGGTCGGCCGTCACCACCCGCGGGCTCGA
>JAGPIR010000220.1 GCA_018054915.1 Allobrachymonas sp. | reverse complement strand
GCGGCTTAGATGCGCATGGGCATGACCACGTACTTGAAATGCGGGTTGTCCGCAATCGTGATCAGCGCCGAGCTGTTGTTGTCCTGCAGGGCGATATCCACCATGTCCTGATCCATGTTGGTGAGCGCGTCGATCAGGTAGGTGACGTTGAAGCCGATTTCTATGGATTCGCCGCTGTATTCGATATCCAGTTCGTCGACAGCCTCTTCCTGTTCGGCATTGTTGCTGGCGATGTGCAAGACATTGGGTTCCAGATTGATGCGCACGCCCTTGAATTTTTCGCTTGTGAGAATGGCGGTGCGCTGCAGGGCGGCCAACAATGGCAGCCGTCCAAGCGTGACGTGATTGCGGTTGTCCCTGGGGATGACACGGTGATAGTCGGGGAATTTGCCTTCGACCAGTTTGGTGACGAACTCCATCTTGCCAAAACGGAAGCGAGCCTGGTTGTTGGCAAATTGCAATTCCAGTGGCTCGTCGCTGTCGCTGAGCAGGCGCTGCAGTTCCAGCACGGTTTTGCGTGGCAGGATGACCTCCTGCTTGGGCACTTCGATGTCGAGCTGGGCGCTGGTAAAGGCCAGCCGGTGGCCGTCTGTTGCCACCAAGCTGAGCGTTTTGCCTTCGGCTACAAACAGGATGCCGTTGAGATAGTAGCGAATGTCGTGAACCGCCATGGCGAACGATACCTGCGCCAGGAGGCGTTTGAGCGTTTTTTGCGGCACACTGAAGGCGGGGCCGAAATTGGCCGATTCCTGCACCAGGGGGAAATCTTCGGCGGGTAGCGTTTGAAGCGTGAACTTGCTTTTTCCGCCCTTGAGAACCACCTTGCCCTGTGCGGATTCGAGGGTGACGGTCTGATCGGCCGGCATGCTGCGCAGGATGTCGATCATCTTGCGCGCACCAACACTGGTCTGGAATGTGGCGCTTTCGCCGCCGAGCATTTCGGTCGTGCGAATCTGGATTTCCAGGTCACTGGTGATGAGTTCCAGCGTTTCGCCCTGCTTGCGCAGCAGGACATTGGAGAGGATCGGCAATGTCTGGCGGCGCTCCACCACGCCCGCCACCGATTGCAGGGCGCCTAGAACCTGGGCTTGGGGTGCTTTGAAGACTTGCATGACGAGAAGAGTGGGGATTGTTGCGGAAATGCGAAAACCGTCTGTATGCGGCCGCAGGATTGCTGCTCATTGTAGCCCTATGGAAACAGCGTGCGTGGCTGTCTGATGCTGCGCCGCAGCAGTTCCTTGGACGCCATGTGACAATGATGGCGAAGTGTCGCAAGAAAACGAATGCATGACTCGATACTCGTGCATTTCCGGGCGGTCGCGCGGTGCTGCAACCCGCATCCGGTTTTACAATAACCGCGATATGGCAGAAGCGGTGTGGACTATTCGCCAAGGCATTGCATATTGAACGATGGAGCAGCAGGCATGCGCATCCTGATTGCAGAGGACGATCATATTCTGGCAGACGGTTTGATGCGCAGCTTGCGGGCTACGGGCGCTGTGGTCGACCATGTCAGCAGCGGCAGCGAGGCAGAGGCAGCCTTGTTGGCTAGCCAGGAGTTTGATCTGCTCATCCTGGATCTGGGATTGCCGCAAATGCACGGCTTGCAGGTTTTGCGCAACTTGCGCGAACGCGGTTCGCACCTGCCGGTGCTGATTCTTACCGCTGCGGACAGTGTGGAGCAGCGCGTCAAGGGGCTGGACTATGGCGCGGATGACTATATGGCCAAGCCGTTCAGTCTGCAGGAGCTGGAAGCCCGTGTTCGCGCGCTGGTGCGTCGCGGCATGGGAGGCGGCAGTTCGATCATTCGACACGGGCCGCTGACGTATGACCAGTCCGGACGCGTGGCGGCCATCGACGGAAAAATGGTCGACCTGTCGGCGCGTGAGCTGGGGTTACTCGAAGTGCTGTTGCAGCGTAGTGGCCGCCTGGTGAGCAAGGACCAGCTGGTTGATCGTCTTTGCGAGTGGGGCGAGGAAGTCAGCAACAACGCCATTGAAGTGTATATCCACCGTTTGCGCAAGAAAATCGAGCGTGGGCCTATTCGCATTGCTACGGTGCGTGGGCTGGGTTATTGTCTCGAAAAAATTCCAGACTGAAATATGTCTGATGGACATGCACCCCGGTGCATATCCATCAGCAATCAGTGAGCCTGGCTGCCCGTTACAGGGCGGTCTTGATGGATGCCATGCAGATCTTTCACCGTGAACAACGCTCCCTGTTCGGCGAAATCCTCGACTGGATGCTCATCCCCATGCTGCTGATGTGGCCGGCCAGTTTGGCGTTGACCTGGCTGGTGGCGCAGAACATTGCCGACAAGCCGTTTGACCGCACGCTGGTTGCCAATGTTCGCACGTTGGCACGGCTGGTGAAATGGCAGGATGGCCAGGTGCAGTTTTTTCTTCCTGCACAGGGTCGGGAGTTGTTGCGGACCGATAGCGCTGACCAGGTTTTTTTCCAGGTGCTTGGGCCCTATGACCAGTGGATTGGTGGCGAACACCAGTTTCCGCAGCCCGAATCCGGAGATCGTGAATTGCCTCCTGGCGAGGTGGATCTGCGCAATGATGTGCTGCGCACAGCCAGCGGCCGGCAGGTGGATGTGCGGGTGGCGCGCCTGCGGGCCATTGCCAGTGAAGCCGATGCGCACGGCGTTAATTTTCCAAAGGGCCGCATCGTCACGATTCAGGTGGCCGAGACGCGCGAACAGCGCTCGTTGCTGGCCGCGGAAATCATCAAGGGTGTGATGTTGCCGCAATTCGTCATTCTGCCTATCACCATGCTGATGATTTGGATGGCGCTTTCGCGCGGCTTGCGGCCATTGAGCGAATTGCAGGATCGAATCCGGGCGCGCAAGCCGGGCGACCTGAGTCCGCTGGACCAGCAGATCGTGCCTGTGGAGGTGGCGCC
>JAGPIR010000219.1 GCA_018054915.1 Allobrachymonas sp. | reverse complement strand
GGTGTATGCCGAAGACGTATCGGGCGTGGCGCCCCTATGGCTGGGTCTGGCCGAGTGTGACCCCATCGTGGATGACAGCCTGCTCTGGGCTGATAAGCTGCGCGCAGCGAATGTGCCAGTGGATGTTGGGCTGTACCATGGCGTGATCCACGAGTTCATCAAACTCGGGCGTGCCATTCCCGAAGCGCAGCAGGCCTTAATGGATGCTGCGCAGGCTTTGCGCAAGGCTTTGCACGACTAACATCAATCCCGAGAGGGAAAAGCCCGCACAATTGATTCGATTTTGTTACCTGGTTGCACCATGAAAGCTCCTGAACTACTGCTGCCTGCTGGCAGCCTTGAAAAAATGCGCGCTGCCTACGATTACGGCGCCGATGCCGTCTACGCTGGCCAGCCGCGCTACTCCTTGCGCGCGCGCAATAACGAATTCCGGCTGGAGCAATTGCAGCAAGGCATTGCCGAAGCCCGTCGGCTCGGCAAGAAGCTGTTCGTTACCAGTAACCTGCTGCCGCATAACGACAAGGTGCGTACCTACATGCGCGACATCGAGCCGGTCATCGCCATGCGGCCTGACGCCCTCATCATGGCGGACCCGGGGTTGATCATGATGGTGCGCGAAAAATGGCC
Organism: Allobrachymonas sp.; assembly: GCA_018054915.1. Taxonomy (GTDB): domain Bacteria; phylum Pseudomonadota; class Gammaproteobacteria; order Burkholderiales; family Burkholderiaceae_C; genus Brachymonas. Next base: position 2,294 of record JAGPIR010000219.1, on the reverse strand, counting down.
GGAGATGCCGATTCACCTCTCGGTGCAGGCCAATACGGTCAACTATGCAACCGTCAAGTTCTGGCAAAAGGCGGGGGTGGCGCGCATCATCCTCTCGCGTGAACTGAGTCTGGACGAGGTTGAAAAAATCCGCCAGGAATGCCCCGATATGGAACTGGAAGTGTTCGTGCATGGCGCACTGTGCATTGCCTACAGCGGGCGCTGCCTGCTTAGCGGCTACTTCAACCGGCGCGACCCCAACCAGGGCACCTGCACCAACGCCTGCCGCTGGAACTACGCCACGCACGCCGCCGAGGTGGATGCCAACACCGGCGATGCCATTGGCACCCGTATGGAGCAGGATTTCAGCGTAGAGGCCGAGCGCGAACAGGCCGAAAAAGTTTTTGCATCCACTGGTCGGGAACTGGCAGCCACCGGCAACGGCCAGCGCCACCCGTTGGCCGACAGGGTGTATCTGATTGAAGAAGCAGGCCGCCCTGGCGAGTTGATGCCCATCATGGAAGATGCGCACGGCACTTACATCATGAACAGCAAGGACTTGCGCGCGGTGGAATATGTGGAGCGCCTGGCCAGAATCGGTGTGGATTCGCTCAAGATCGAGGGGCGCACCAAGAGCCTGTATTACGTGAGCCGCACCGCGCAAATTTACCGGCGCGCCATTGACGACGCCGTGGCAGGTCGCCCCTTCAATCCTGCGCTGATTACGGAACTTGAAGGCCTGAGCAACCGTGGCTATACGCCGGGCTTTCTGGAGCGCCGTCCCGCGCAGGACTACCAGAACTACGAAACCGGCAGTTCGCAAACGCAGCGCAGCCAGTTCGTGGGTGAAGTGAGTAGAACGCAAGCCAGAGACGGCTGGTTGCAGGTGGATGTGAAAAACCGCTTTGCCGTAGGCGACCGCATGGAAATCATCCACCCCAGCGGCAACCAGACCATCACCTTGCAGGCCATGCAAAATCTTGATGGGCAAGGCATTCAGGTTGCCAACGGGAGTCCCTTGCAGGTATGGTTGCCGCTGGATGCGCGTTATGCAGGCGCCTTGCTGGCGAGGATGGTGTAAAAGCCCGTTGGATCTGCTAGTCAGCGCGCCGTTTTGGATGAAGCTGGCCGAGCAGAAACGGCGCGGACAGTCCTTGATCGTTTCCCAGGTGGGGCGGCCATTGTCCAATGGCTGTATTTGGAGGCCCTGCTACTGGAAGCAGGTGTCAGGTTTCCACATCTTCCAGGCTGAAGAATTCGGTTTGGTCGTTGTATGAAAAGATTTCCGCATAACGTCCCCAATTGATAACCGAATCGAGGGTTTCTTCGGCGGCCGCATCCGTAAGGAAATCTTCCAGTTCCTGTTCAAATCGCACGCGCGGGGCATGGTGGCCGGGGCGTTCATTGAGTATCTGGCGGATATGCGCGGCCAGCGGGACCGATTGCAGCAGAAGCTCGGCAAACAAAACCTTGCGTTCCTGGGTGCTGCCTTCGGCAAAAATGCGGCCTGCAACCGTCAGCATGATGTCGCCGGCCTGCACTTCGGCAAAGCCCAGGTGCTGCAGCATCTCGGCTACCGGGAAAAGCTCGTCGATTTCCAGTTGCAGTGAACGAGCGATTTCCGGCATGTCAGCCTTGCCAAAATAGGGTTCCGCGGCCAGTGTTTCAATCAGTCCAGCTATCAGGTTGGTGGAAACCTGTGGCAGGTTGCTTCCCAGATCCAAGCCCTTTTTCGGAGCTTCGCCGCTGTGCCGGGTGGTCATGCGCGAATAGATTTCGTCCACCAGTGTGCGAAAGGCGGGGTCGAGCCGGTTGCGCGGATGGGTAAATGGGACCCGAATCTCGGAAACGACGCGTCCGGGGTTGGATGAAAGCACAAGAATGCGGTCGCACATGAACACGGCTTCCTCAATGTTGTGTGTCACGATCAGGATGGAGCGGATCGGCATGCGTCCTTGCGTCCACAGGTCGAGCAGGTCGGTTCTCAATGTTTCGGCTGTGAGCACATCCAGTGCTGAAAACGGTTCGTCCATCAGCAGCAGGGCCGGGTCAACCACCAAGGCGCGCGCAAAGCCCACGCGCTGGCGCATGCCGCCCGAAAGCTCTCGCGGATAAGCGTTTTCATAGCCATCCAGGCCAATCAGGTCGATGGCCGCCAGTGCACGCTTGCGCCGTTCAGCGGCAGGGATTCCTTGGGCCTCCAATCCTGCTTCGACATTCTGCAGCACGGTCAGCCACGGAAACAGGGCGAAAGTCTGGAATACCATTGCCACGCCACGGGCGGGCCCGTGCAGTGGTTGGCCTTTGTAGGTGAC
>JAGPIR010000028.1 GCA_018054915.1 Allobrachymonas sp. | reverse complement strand
GCAGCTCCGCCGGATGTTCCTGTGCGAGCCGCCCCCGTTTTTGCCTCGCCCGCCGCTGCAGCCGTTCCACAGAAACCGGCCAGTTTGCAATCGATGCTCCCTGGAGACTGGAGCAATCAATTGCGGGCAGTGGTCCAGCAAGCGGTTCGCCAGGAGTTGCAGCAGCAAATGCCGTTCCTGCTGCTGCAATGGTCCAAGCAAATCGAGGACAAGCTCACGCCCCATATTCACCAGCAACTTGTCAACATGGTGCAGGAATGGCAACGTGCATCTTCCAGATAATGCAGCGGATATTTTTCCTAAAGGGAAGAAAAACTGTTGCATGATTTTTCTGCGGGTTCTGACACGCATCGTTTATTTTTCAGTCTAAAGCTATCTTTTTATCGAGCCTAGGGTTTGCACTGAAAGCAGAAATATTCTGTTGCGAAAACGTTGCCTAACGTTAAAATCTCCTCGGCCAATGTGAAGTCCATTTTCCCGGCCTTCGGTATGTGGCAGCGTCAGTAAATAAAATGTCGCTGCCGCTTTTATGTCTCTGATGGAGAATCAATCATGCAATTCAATATGCGTATGACTGCAACGGCGTCGGCCGTTCTGGCCTTCGCGGGCATTCTGGCTGGCTGCAACAAAGCGGCACCTCCGGCGCCTTCTTCCAGCGCGCCAGCCTCTGCGGCTGCTTCGGGTGATGCACAAATTGTGAAACTGGCTTCGGTCGCCCCCATGTCTGGCAGCCAGGCGCATTACGGCAAAGACAACGCCAATGGCGTGCAGATGGCCGTTGACGAACTCAACAAGCAGGGAATGGTGATTGGCGGCAAGAAGGTGCGGTTTGAAGCGGTGATTGAAGATGACGGCGCCGATCCCAAGCAAGGGACTGCCGTGGCGCAAAAGCTGTGCGATGCCAAGGTCAATGGCGTGGTTGGGCATCTCAATTCCGGTACAACCATTCCGGCTTCCAAGGTGTACAACGATTGCGGATTGCCTATGGTGACAGGTGCTGCCACCAACCCGGCATTGACCAAACCCGGCTATAAAACCACATTCCGCATCATTGCAAATGACAATGCACTTGGCGCGGCCTTGGCCGATGAAGCCAAGGCCATGGGCCTCAAGCGCGTTGCCGTAATTGACGACCGGACCGCTTATGGCCAGGGTCTCGCAGAGGTATTTACCGATGTTGCCAAGAAAAACGGCTTGGAAGTGGTCAGCCAGCAGTTCACCAACGACAAGGCAACCGACTTCATGGCCATCTTGACTGAGATCAAGGCCAAAAAGCCTGACTCCATTTTTTATGGTGGTATGGATGCTCAGGCTGCCCCGATGTTGCGGCAGATTGAGCAGCTGGGCATGGGCAATGTCAAGTTTTTTGGTGGCGATGGCATTTGCACCGCCGAAATTTACAAGCTTTCCGGCGAATCCAAGGCCGTCAACAACGTATTTTGTGCGGTGGGGGGGGGCGCATTGGAAAAAATGGAAGGTGGACCAGCCTGGAAGGCACGCTATGACGCCGCTTTTCCTGGTCAGTTCCAAGTCTATAGCCCCTATACCTATGACGCAACCATGCTGATTGCTGACGCCATGAAGCGCGCCGATTCGGTAGATCCCAAGGTATATCTGTCCAAACTGGCTGCCTCCGATTATCAGGGCGTGACAGCCAAGATTTCGTTTGATGAAAAGGGTGAGATGAAGAACGCAGCGACCACTGTGTCCACTTATGAGAATGGCAAGAAGAAAACTGTCAAGTAATCTTGCCAGGATCGGTTCTGCTGATTCCGAAAAGCCACCTGTGGGTGGCTTTTTTTTGGTTGCTGCAGGCGTTATGGAAAAAGAGCCGGTTTTTTTCTGCTGCGTTTGTACAGAGTGACAAGCCAGCCGCTGCTCATGATAATCAGCAGGGTGAAACACAGGAACGACCAATTGGCGATGCTTGCCCCAAGAAATGTCCAGTCAACCTGGCTGCAGTCGCCGTTTCCTGAAAAAATCTGCGGGATGGCGTGGCTCAATGGAAGTTGCTCAATCATGCCGTAAAAATCGCGCCCGCAATTAACAACTTCTGGCGGGTACCACTGCAGCCAGCTTTGCCGGCCCGCCACAAAGGCACCGCCGCAAGCAATCAGTCCAATCAGCGCCAGGGAAAAAGCATGGATCTTCCGGGAGGAAGTCAGCGCGCCGGCAAACGCAGTCAAGGCAATTACCACCATGCAATAGCGCTGCACGATGCACATCGGGCATGGCCGCAGGCCGACGGCATTTTGTAGATACAGTCCGAACACCAGCATGCCTGTCAATGCAATGGCTATCCACCACAAAGTGCGTCGAGGGGTGGCGAAAAACACCTGAATGATCCAGCAGCGCATGGACATCTCCGTAAAACCAATCTGTACTAGAGCGCATTCACTGCTGTCTGCAGGAATGTTTGCGTGTCATGTAAGGGGCAGTAGGCCGTAACGAATAACAACGGGGTGCGGATTGTTTTCACCGGCGGGGTTTCTCTTGCGGTATTTGCTGTTTGGCGCCGCATTCCAGCCCGGTTTTCCGCATTTATATGGCCTGACCGGAGGGACTCGAACCCCCGACCTGCTGCTTAGAAGGCAGCTGCTCTATCCAGTTGAGCTACGGTCAGCAAAGTCAGTGTGGCATTGTATCCGTCACTTCGGGTTTCACGCTCGATAGAAAACGAAGGATGGCGTGTGCAGCAGATCCTGTCACGATTGCGACTTGAATCGGACGGTCTGCAACTCGATTGTCTTTGGGGAAAAAGCGCTCTCTTAATCGCGGTGATGCAATTGAGCTTAATTGATGGTCGGAGCAGAGAGATTCGAACTCCCGACCCTCTGGTCCCAAACCAGATGCGCTACCAGACTGCGCTATGCTCCGAAGCTGTGCATTGTAACCGACTACGGCAGTGTTGCAGGGTGGAAGAGGAATGTATTCAGGGATATGGGTGTATCCGGTGGCAATAAACGGATTTTCAGCGCCTGGCTTGTGTCTTGGATTTTGTTCGAATTGGCGTTCATCGGCCAAGCCAATTGGCATTCAGGCGCTTTTTTTGTTGCGATCTTGCCGTTGCCTGCACTGTCGCGTGACAGCCTTTTCTATTTCCACAGCGGCCCATACGAGCAGGGCCAGGCCGATGCACAGTCCCACCTCCTCAAGGGACAGCGCTTGGGTCTTGAAAATCGGTTGCAGGAGTGGAACGTAGATAACAGCCATTTGCAGCGCAAAGGTCAATCCCACAGCGCCCAGTAGCGGCCGGTTGCTCAGCAACCCTTGTGTCAGCAGCGAGTCTGATTCGGAGCGGATGGCCATGATATGCGCCATTTGCCCCAGAGTCAGGGTGGTGAACACCATGGTCTGCCAGTGTGTATCTGTACTTTTTATGGCCCAATATTGCAAGCCGAGGCACAAAATGGTTAGCAACAGGCCTACCCAAATGATATGAACGCCCATGCCATGCGCAAAAAGGCTTTCTTTTTTGGGGCGAGGAGCACGCTGCATGATGCCGCGTTCGGCAGGCTCGGCGGCCAAGGCTAGACCCGGCAGCCCATCGGTAACCAGGTTGATCCACAGGATATGGATGGGCAATAGCGGAATGGGCAGGCCGAGCAGCGGTGCGAAGGCCAGCGTCATAATCTCCGCGGAATTGCCGGTCATGGCATAACGGACAAACTTGCGGATGTTGTCGTAAATGCGGCGGCCTTCACGCACCGCTGCCACAATGGTGGCGAAGTTGTCGTCGAGCAGCACCAGTGAGGAAGCCTCTCGCGCCACATCGGTGCCGCCTTTGCCCATGGCCACGCCAATGTCGGCTTGTTTGAGGGCGGGTGCATCATTGACGCCGTCGCCGGTCATGGCTACAAACTGACCGTGTGATTGCAATGCCTGAACGATGCGGATCTTTTGCGCCGGATCGACCCGGGCATATACGCGGACATCCAGTACACAGGTTTTCAGTTGTGCATCGCTGATCTCGCTGAGCGCGGCGCCGGTGAGCACTGTGGTGGCGGTGTCCGTGATGATGCCCAGCCGCCGGGCAATGGCCAATGCCGTGGCGGGATGGTCGCCGGTGATCATGACCGGACGAATGCCGGCGTCGATGCATTCACGCACGGCCGCCGCGGCCTCTTCGCGTGGCGGGTCAATCAGCCCGATAAGGCCGATGAATGTCAGGTCCTTTTCAATAAAATCCGTGTCATCTGAGGCGTTTGGTAATTGTGTCCACTTGCGGCTGGCAAAGGCCAAAACTCGCAGCCCCTGCGCTGCGAGGAGATCGGCCTCGGCCAAAATGGCAGAGACGTCCAGCGGTTGCGGGCCGGCTGGTGACCAGATGGCCGTGCAGCTTGGCAAGACGCTTTCCGGCGCGCCTTTGGTAAAGGCCTCGAACACCGTGCCGTCGGAGTGGAAGGTGGTCATGCACTTGCGGCCGGAATCGAAGGGCCGTTCGTGCACGCGGGGGTTGTCTGCTTCCAGTGCAGGCTTGATCAGGCTGGCCTGCGCGGCCAGAGCAGCCAGCGCAGTTTCGGTCGGATCGCCTTGCCAGGTAAGGATTGTGTCGGCATCGGCGGCCTGTCTGGGGGCAGCATCGTTGCATAACGCCGCTGCGCGCAGCAGCTGTAAGTGACCGGGTGAGGGCGCACGGCGTTCGGCCTGCGCCTCTGTGGGGTGCCAGGGCTCTCCGCAGGCCCAGGCCAGTTCCGCGTGCATGCGGTTTTGCGTCAGGGTGCCGGTCTTGTCGGAACAGATGGTGCTGACAGAACCCAGCGTTTCCACCGCAGGTAGGCGGCGAATCAGCGCTTTGAAGTTGGCCATGCGGCGCGCGCCGATGGCCAGCAGTACGGTCACAACAGCCGGCAGGGCCTCTGGAATGGCCGCCACAGCCAGGCTGATGACGGTCATCAGCATGTAGAGAGGATTTTCCCCGCGTAGCAGGCCCATGCCAAACATGGCTGCACAAATGGCCAGGATGACAAAAGAGAGCTGTTTGCTGAATCGTGCCAAGCGCTGTTGCAAAGGCGTGCGGCGATCCAGAGCATCACCCATCAGATTGGCGACCTTGCCCAGTTCGGTGCCCATACCGGTGGCAACCACGAGGCCACGGGCGCGGCCATGGGTGACAGTGGTACCTTTGAAGGCCATGTTGAGCCGGTCGCCAAGGGCCAGATTGTTGCCGCTTAAAACTGCCGTGTGTTTCTCGACAGTGACGGATTCGCCGGTCAGTGCCGATTCATCCACCTTGAGTTGAGCGGCATCCAGCAGCCGCAAATCTGCTGGAATCTGGTTGCCGGCTTCGAGCAGCACGATATCGCCTGGCACCAGGTCGCTGGCCGCAATGGACTGGTGCTGCCCGTCGCGCAGCACCACGGCTTTGAAGGCAGCAAGCTGGCGCAGGGCTGCAATGGCCTGGTCGGCCCGGCGAGCCTGCGTAAAGCCGATCGCCGCATTGAGGGCGACGATGGCCATGATCACCAGTGCGTCCTTCCACTCCCCCAGGATACCGGACACGATCGCAGCCACCAGCAGGATGACGGTCATGAAATCCTTGAACTGATCCAGCAGCAACCCGACCCCGGAGTGCACTTCGGGAGCAGCCAGCTCGTTGGGGCCATATGCGTGAAGGCGCTTGTTGGCTTCTGCACCAGCAAGTCCTGAGGTGGCGTCGCTTTTGTGGGCGGCCAGAACAGTTGCCACATCGCTTGTATGCCAGTCGATTGCAGGAAAATGATGTGACATCTTCACAGTCCGTCATGAGAATGAACGTTTACGCATGAAAAAACGCACGTTGAAAAATTGATGCCCAGCCGCGAAAATTGTTGGTAGCAAGCGGGTGGCTCATCTGCATGATGCAAGATGTTGCTTGTAGCAGACAGTGTACTGATGACCGGTGTTCATTTGTTGGGCGCATCCCTTGATGTGCAGAACAGTGGTGATGCGACAATAAAAAAATGCCAATTGAAAATCTGCCCAATCTCCGTACACGCATCAAAATGTGCGGCCTTACGCGGCCCCAGGACGTGGACGATGCCGTGACCGTTGGCGCTGACGCGGTGGGTTTTGTGCTGTATCCGCCCAGCCCGCGGGCTGTTACGCCGCAACGCGCGGCAGAGCTGGCCCGGCGGTTGCCGCCATTCGTACTGCCAGTGCTGCTGTTTGTGAACGCCGATGATGTGCTGTTGGCACAGGCATATGCGGCGCTGCCGCAGGCGCTGTGGCAGTTTCATGGCGACGAAATCCCAGCACGCTGTAATGCCGTAACCGCCAACGGTACGCAAGCGTACCTGCGCGCGGCGCGACTGTCGCTGGAGCAGGTTCCGGGACAGCCTGTGCGGGAGGCTGGTGGAGCAGACTTGCTACAATTCTGTAAAGATTTTTCCAGTGCCCGCGCCATCTTGCTCGACGCCCAGGTCGATGGCTATGGCGGGGGCGGCAAGGCATTCGATTGGTCACTCGTTCCAACAAACGTCGACGCTCACCTCGTCTTGAGTGGTGGGTTGACGCCTGCAAATGTGGGCGATGGCGTGCGCCTGTTGCGGCCGCGCTGCAAGTCTCTGTCGGTTGACGTCAGCTCTGGCATCGAAAGCGCCAAAGGCGTCAAGGATGCCGGCAAAATGCGCGCCTTTGTTGCCGCCGTGCGCGCGGCCGATGCAGATCTCCATGCTATTTGAAACCCCGTTTCAGGACGGGAAAAACTCAGAGATTTGACAATAAGCAATCAGAACACGTTTCTGATTTGCGTCTTCCATTCAATCGCTGTGTTTTTGCGTCCTGCTTCCGTACTGAAAGAAATTCCGTATGCACTCCTACAAGCAACCCGATGACAAGGGACATTTTGGCAAGTATGGCGGAGCGTTCATTTCCGAAACGCTTACCCACGCCATCGACCAGCTCAAAGAGGCCTATGCCCGCTACAAACATGATCCTGATTTCATTGCCGAGTTCAAATACGAACTGGCGCATTTCGTGGGTCGTCCATCGCCGGTCTACCATGCTGCCCGCATGAGCCGGGAAATGGGCGGTGCGCAGATCTACCTCAAGCGTGAAGACCTGAACCACACCGGGGCGCACAAGATCAACAACACCATTGGCCAGGCGCTGCTGGCCCGCCGCATGGGCAAGCCGCGCATCATTGCTGAAACGGGTGCCGGCCAGCATGGCGTGGCCACGGCAACGATTTGCGCCCGCTACGGACTGGAATGCGTGGTGTACATGGGGGCGGAAGACGTGAAGCGCCAATCGCCCAACGTATACCGCATGCACCTGCTGGGCGCGAAAGTGGTGCCAGTCGAATCCGGCAGCCGAACACTCAAGGACGCGCTCAACGAGGCCATGCGCGACTGGGTGACGAACGTGGACAACACGTTCTACATCATTGGCACGGTGGCTGGTCCGCATCCGTATCCGATGATGGTGCGTGATTTCCAGAGTGTGATCGGTGAGGAATGCCTGCAGCAGATGCCTGCGCAGAATGCGGGCAAGCAACCCGATGCGGTGGTTGCCTGTGTCGGGGGCGGCAGCAATGCGATGGGCATTTTTTATCCCTATATCGAACACGAAGCAGTGCGCCTGATTGGCGTCGAGGCTGCGGGCCAGGGACTGGAAACCGGCAAACACGCGGCTTCGCTGCTCAAGGGCGCGCCTGGCGTTTTGCACGGAAACCGCACCTACATTTTGCAGAGTGAGAGTGGCCAGATTCTTGAAACGCACAGCATCAGCGCCGGGCTGGACTATCCTGGCGTTGGCCCTGAGCATGCGTGGCTCAAGGACACGGGGCGGGCCGAATACGCCAGCATTACCGACGACGAAGCGCTGGAGGCGTTTCATTACCTGTGCCGCACCGAGGGCATTATTCCTGCCCTTGAGTCGAGCCATGCTGTGGCCCACGCCATGAAGCTGGCCAAAACCATGGGGCCCGACCAGAGCATTCTGGTGTGCCTGTCCGGCCGCGGCGACAAGGACATCGGTACCGTGGCCGATCTTTCCGGCGCCGACTATTACGACCGCCCTTCCATGCGCGGCCATATCGTGAAAGGAGCCCGCGCATGAACCGCATCCAGACGACTTTTGCCAGCCTCAAGGCGCAAGGCCGCAAGGCCCTCATTCCCTACCTGATGACCGGATTCCCGCACGCCGACAGCACGGTGTCGATGATGCAGGCGGCGGTGGCTGCGGGCGCGGACCTCATTGAACTGGGCGTGCCGTTCAGCGACCCCATGGCCGACGGCCCGGTGATCCAGGCGGCAGGAGAGCAGGCCATCGCCGATGGCATGGACATGGCTGGCGTGCTGGCCGCCGTGCGTCTGTTTCGCCTGCAGAATGGGCAGACACCCGTGGTGCTGATGGGGTATGCCAATTCTGTCGAAAGCTACGATTTGCGGCGAGGCGACAATGCCTTTGTGCGCGACGCGTCGCAAGCCGGAGTCGATGGCGTGTTGATCGTGGACTATCCGCCCGAAGAGTGTGGTGTCTTTGCCGCATCCCTGCGCGCGCATGGGATGGACCAGATTTTTCTGCTGGCGCCCACTTCGACACAGGCGCGCATCCAACAGGTAGCGCAACTGGCCAGCGGCTATGTGTATTATGTTTCGCTCAAGGGGGTGACAGGGTCGGGCGCGCTCGACACGGCCGCTGTAGGCGATGCGCTAACCCGCATCCGTGAGCATGTGCACATTCCCGTGGGCGTGGGTTTTGGCATTCGCGATGCAGCCAGCGCACGCGCCGTGGCGCAGCATGCCGATGCCGTGGTGATTGGCAGCAAGCTGTTGCAGTTGATGCAAGGGCAAGAGCCAGGTGTTGCTCCCGAAGAGGCGGTGGCTGCTTTTCTGGGTAACATCCGCGCGGCACTGGATGCCTGAAACAAGGGTGCTTGGCCCCCATTGTGGATGAAAGGCCATGCCATCCACATTGGGGACGTTTTCTGGGGCGAATCTGGATGTTCTTATCTGATTGTTTCCGGCGGACACCAGCCCTAACCGTGCAGTAATGGACGGCTGATTGTTGGAGTGCAGGCGCAGTGTTGTCAGTGTCTGTTTGCCGGTGCTGTTTTAATGCCGGAAAATCAGAACGGATGGTTCGGCTCTACAATTCCGCCACCCCCCGGCCTGCATGCAGGCGGTGATTTCGCAGTTGTTATTGGAGTTTTTCCATGAGTTGGCTTGAAAAATTGCTTCCGCCCAAGGCGACCAAGGCTGTGGCTGCAGCCGATCGCCGATCGGCCGTGCCCGAGGGCTTGTGGATCAAATGCCCGAGCTGTGAAGCCGTTCTGTACCGTACCGACCTTGAGCAGAACCAAAACGTCTGTCCGCAGTGCGAGCACCATCACCGCATCAACGCGCGCACGCGTCTGGACGCTTTTCTGGATGCCGAGGGACGCTACGAAATCGGCCAGGAAGTGCTGCCGGTGGACGCCCTCAAGTTCAAGGACAGCCGCAAATATCCTGAGCGCCTGAAAGAGGCACTTGAAAACACCGGCGAGACTGATGCACTTGTGGTCATGGGGGGCAGTGTCTGCAACATCAGCCTGGTGGCGGCCTGCTTCGAGTTTGACTTCATGGGCGGCAGCATGGGCAGCGTGGTCGGAGAACGGTTCGTCCGCGGTGTCGAGCATGCCATCGCACAGAAAGTCCCTTTTGTGTGTTTTACCGCAACGGGCGGGGCGCGCATGCAGGAAGGGCTGCTTTCGCTGATGCAGATGGCCAAGACCAATGCAGCGTTGACACGTCTGGCCAAGAAGGGGCTGCCCTACATCAGTGTGCTGACCGACCCGACCATGGGCGGGGTGAGCGCGGGATTTGCCTTTGTCAGCGATGTGGTCATTGCCGAACCCAAAGCCCTGATCGGCTTTGCCGGGCCGCGCGTGATTGAAAACACGGTGCGTGTCAAGCTTCCCGAGGGATTCCAGCGTGCAGAATTTCTGCTGGAGAAGGGCGCCATCGACATGATTTGCGACCGGCGTGAATTGCGCAAGACTATTGCGCAGGTGCTGGCCATGCTGGAACGCCTGGCGGCCGATGCGGTCGTGGCCGAATGAGGCAAATATCAGCAAAACCCGCCCTGTCCGGCGGGTTTTTGTATTCTGCCGCGTAAAATTGAACGTTTTGCATGCGCAAAGAGACCGGCTTCGCACCTTGTTGTGTTGTGTGCCGGTTCTTATTTTGATTCCGAACCGACTTTTTTCCCATGTCCGAACAAGCACGCCCATCCGCTGCCATCCAGCCGGCGCCAGTTGCAGATGAAAACCAGTTGATTGCCGAACGACGCGAGAAGCTCAAGGCCCTGCGGGATGCGCAGGCGCAAGGCAAGGGAGCGGTATTCCCCAACGACTTCAAGCCCACCGACCACGCCGGCGAACTGCACCGCCTGCACGGAGGCAAGGAGTCTGGCGACCTCGAGGCGGCCGCCATCCTGGCCACCGTAGGTGGCCGTATGATGCTCAAGCGAGTGATGGGAAAAGCCTGTTTCGCAACCCTCCAGGACGAATCGGGCCGCATTCAGATTTACGTGACGCAGGATGCCGTGGGCGCCGAAACCCTGGCCGCTTTCAAGCACTGGGACCTGGGTGATATCCTGGGGTGCACAGGGACGCTGTTCAAAACCAAGACGGGCGAGCTGTCCATCAAGGTCAGCGCCATTCGCTTGCTCACCAAGAGCCTGCGTCCGCTGCCGGACAAGTTCCACGGCATGACCGATCAGGAG
>JAGPIR010000027.1 GCA_018054915.1 Allobrachymonas sp. | reverse complement strand
ATCCTAGGTGGCGGCATCGTGGGTACCCATGCGGGCGACATGATCGGCGAAATCGCACTGGCCATCGAAATGGGCGCCGACGCGGTGGTCATCGGAAAAACCATCCATCCGCACCCGACGCTGGGCGAAAGCATTGGAATGGCAGCAGAGGTGGCGCACGGGTCGTGCACCGATATGCCACCGCAACGATTGGCAAAAGGAATGGACCGTCGCGGATAGGGTTCGGGCCAACTTGAACGGACTGCTTTGCCCCCGTAATGCAGCACAAGCAGCGCATGCCTCACACGCCCCTCAACGCTTTTCTGTGCCTCAACACATTCCCCCGCCTATATCCCCAAAAAAAGCGGCTCTTGAGCCGCTTCTAGGAGAAGGGAGCCAGACTGGTGGAGACTAACGGCCTTCTCTTGCAGGGGCCGCCAAAGCCTGCCATTCGCCAGCCGCAGGTGCATTGTTTTCTATGACACGGCGGGCGCCATTAAAACGGTTGACCCAGTAGTCTGAATGCATGTTGTCCACGCGCACGGATGATCCGGTGCGGGGAGAATGGATGAACTTTCCGTCCCCAATATAAATGCCTACATGGCTGAACGCGCGGCGCATGGTGTTGAAAAACACCAGGTCTCCCGGCTTGAGTTCCTCTTTGGCAATGGTCTGGGTGGCAGCGGCCTGCTCGGCAGCCCGGCGCGGCAGGATACGGCCCAGCGTTTTTTCGAATGTGGCGCGAACAAAGCCGCTGCAATCAAAACCGGTTTCAGGCGTCGTGCCCCCGTAACGATAGCGCACACCCAAAAAACCCATGGCATTGCCCACCAGCTCGGATGCCGACGCCAGCATGCTGTCTCCGGCTTGCTGGATCTGACTGACGACATTGTGCTTGCTCAGGAACGTCTCAAGGTCGTCGTTGGCGGGGGCTGCCTGGGCGTTGGCCATACCCAGGGCGATGAGGCAGAATGCGAGCAGCAGCTTTTTCATGGTGCCGCAGTGTACTCCAGACCAATATCCAAACTCCATGAAAAGCGGAAATCAGCAGCATTTTCTTCCTCTTTTTTGTTTCAAAATCAAAACACAAACTGATACAAGCCTGACGCGCACTCAGGATAGCCACAAGTATTCTGTCAAAAATATGTCAGGATAAAATAGATTTTTTTATTTTATTCAACATAATCAATAAGATACAAATACATTCCGTATCACGCATTCATTATGCGACGCCGTCAGTATTTCATCAGGAATATTCCGGATAGAATTTACTGGTCTTCAACAAATGAACGTTCCAAGCATGCTGCTCGATTTAACGGAATGCCAATTAGTTTTGGTGGATTATCAGGAACGGCTCATGCCCGCCATGGCCACCCAACAGGAAGTTCTGGCCAACGCCTTGCGTCTGGCGCAGGCTGCTGCCACACTGGGCGTTCCCGTGTGGGGCACTGAGCAAAATCCTGACAAGCTGGGACCCAACGCCCCGGCCTTGCGCACGCTGTGCAACAAGACCTTATCCAAAATGGCCTTCAGCGGTGTGCATGAGGGCCTGCTGGAGGTGCTGCGTCCGCCCGCGCCTCCACCGGCCGGCAATGCCCGCAGCCTGCCGCGCCACCTGAAAAAAAGCCCTCAACTTTCCGAAGAGGCCCGCTCCAGCATTGTGGTGGCTGGCTGCGAAACCCACGTGTGTCTGCTGCAGACGGCGCTGGAGTTGCTGGAGGAGTCGTTCGACGTCTGGGTGGTGACCGACGCCTGCAGTTCCCGCACCCTGGTCAACCGCGATGCGGCTTTCGACCGCCTGGCCAGCGCCGGCGTCGAGCTTGTTACCACGGAGATGGTTTTGTTCGAATGGTTGCGAACGGCCGATCATCCGGCATTCCGGGAAGTGCAGGCGCTGATCAAATAAAAGTAGTCGGCATGAGTGGGTTGCAAAGAACGCCCCACTCATAGCAAGCATGGATGGGCGCGGCGCAGATGCGCCAGCGTCCTTGTATGCACAGATGGGCAATAGAAAAAAAGCCGTGCCAAATAGCGGCCCGCCTCTGGGAACTCTCCACCGGATCAGCCCTGGAGCTGACGGGTCTTTACATCCTGGGCAAATCGCTGCACAAACATGAGGCGGCGCACCTGCTGCGCGGCAGCCACGTAATCCTGTTGCTGATCGATGGACCGGCCAAGCGCATGCAGGGTTTCCTGTTGCGCCTGCTGCACCTCGTCGGCCAAAGCCTGCAGACTGGTCACATCATCCGCTTCGTCCAGGGCCTCACGCCATTGCATCTGCTGCATCAGAAAATCAGCCGGCATGGCGGTATTGTTTTCGGCACCGATCAGTTGACCATGCAATTCGCACAGATAGGTTGCGCGCCGAACGGGATCCTTCAGGCGCTGGCGCGCCTCGTTGATGCGCACCGACCATTGCATGGCCTGCCGCTGCGCCGCAGCGCCCTGCGCCGCAAATTTGTCCGGATGGACCTGGCGCTGAAGCGCTTTCCAGCGGGCGTCGATCTGTGCCGGATCCTGGACAAACTGCCGGGCCAACCCAAAGAGGGCGAAGTCATCGTCATGCACATTCATCGGCAGCAACCATCAGGCATGGAACAGTTTCGCGGATTATTCTTTCCACAGCAGGCTCCGGCTGTATCGGGTGCAAGAAGACGCGTTGACGATTGCCCAATACCGCTGGCTTGACTCCCGCAGACCGGCGGCCACTCCACGAGCCTGTTGAGCAAGGCATATTTTTATACGCGGAAGGATTCACCGCAACCACACCGGTCGCGTTCATTTGGGTTGGTGAACCTGAATCCTTCATTGAGGCCTTCGCGCACGTAATCCAGCTCGGTGCCGTCAAGGTAGGCCAGACTCTTGGGGTCGATCACGACCTTGAGTCCATGCACGTCGATCACCTGATCTTCGGGAGAAACCTCGTCCACATATTCGATCTTATAAGCAAGGCCCGAACAACCCGTGGTCTTGATGCCCAGACGCACGCCCAGACCCTTGCCTCGCCGGACAAGAGATCTCTGCACATGGCTGGCAGCGGCAGGAGTAAGGGTGATCGACATGAATTTCCTTGTTGTTTTATGCACAGCCGCGATTCAGGGCAATGGTGACCAGAGCCACAGCATCTTCAAGTGCCTGCAGATCGTGCGCAATGCCGCCCGGCAGGTAAATGAGCTCGCCCGCGCGCAATTGTGCTGCAGGGTTACCGTCAGAATGGACCTGCAAGTGGCCATACAGGCAATGAATGGTGATTTCTCCTGGCACATGATGCATGGGCAGGCCGGCCCCCGCAACCAGGGGAATGCGCACCACTTCCAGGTCCCGCCCCTTGAAAAGGGCCACAGCCTTGCCTGCCACCGCATCCGGCATGCCCGAAAGAACGTTCACCGGCTCGGCGGCGCGCAGATGCTCCAGCGCCATTACGACTCCTGCTTCTTGCGGTAATCCGCAATGGCGGCCTTGATGGCATCTTCGGCCAGAATGGAACAGTGCACCTTGACAGGCGGCAATGCCAATTCTTCAGCAATCTGGCTGTTCTTGAGTACAGCCGCTTCGTCCAGCGTCTTGCCCTTGACCCATTCTGTGACCAGTGACGAAGACGCGATGGCCGATCCACAACCGTATGTCTTGAAGCGTGCATCCTCGATCACACCCGTTTCGGGGTTGACCTTGATTTGCAGCTTCATCACGTCTCCGCACGCGGGAGCACCAACCATGCCAGTGCCCACCGAATTGTCACCTTTGTCAAACGACCCCACGTTGCGCGGATTTTCGTAGTGATCGATCACTTTGTCACTGTATGCCATCTTTCCTCTCCAGATACGCCTTGCGCGTCATCCACTCGTACTTGCGCAATATGGCGCCACCGTCCATGTAACGCAAGGACAACCAAGCCTGCTCGCCCACACGGGGCATGCGACCCGAAACAAATGCGCTTTCATGTAGGCTAACCCACAAGCGCGACCCGGCGCGAAACACCTTGCCGCATTCCACTTCATTGGCATGGACATTGTTGTCGCTCACGCCCATCACTTGCACCCGCAGCACAACTTCCTGCAACGGTTGCCGCTCCACCTGCTCGATGCGTCCCGTCAGCAGACAGGCCGCATTGCGGTAAGCGTGGGCAGGAACAGCCGCCGCCACGCCAACCCGCCAGCAGCGCATTCTGTGCATTTTCAGTGTGCAGCCCATTCGATACTGTTCAAATCCACACCCTCCTGATGCATTTCCCACAAGGGGCTGAGTTCGCGCAACTTGGCCACGTTCTCGGAAATGCTGTGGATGGCGTAATCAATTTCCTCTTCGGTGGTGAACCGCCCGATGGTCATGCGCAGGGAAGAATGTGCCAATTCGTCGCTACGGCCCAGCGCGCGCAGCACATAGCTGGGCTCCAGACTCGCGCTGGTGCATGCCGAACCGCTGGATACGGCAATGCCCTTGATGCCCATGATGAGCGACTCGCCCTCGACAAAATTGAAGCTCATGTTCAGGTTGTGCGGCACGCGGCGCTCCAGGTCACCATTGACGAAAACCTGGTCAATTTTGTTTAGCCCCTTGAGCAGACGCAATTGCAGTTTGCGCGCGTGTTCGCAATCCTTTTCCATTTCCAGCTTCGCCAACCGGTAAGCTTCACCCATGCCCACGCATTGATGGGTGGGCAAGGTGCCCGAGCGCATGCCGCGTTCGTGACCGCCGCCGTGCATCTGGGCCTCGATGCGCACGCGGGGTTTACGCCGCACATACAGGGCGCCGATCCCCTTGGGGCCATAAGTCTTGTGGCTGGCCAGGCTCATCAGGTCAACAGGCAGGGTTTGCACGTCAATGGCGATCTTGCCGGTGGCCTGCGCGGCATCCACATGCAACAGCACGCCTTTTTCACGGCACAGGGTACCGATGGCGGCAATATCCTGAATCACGCCGATTTCGTTGTTGACGAACATCACGCTGATAAGAATGGTGTCGGGGCGGATAGCGGCCTTGAGCACGTCCAAGTCAAGCAGGCCGTTTTCCTGCACGTCCAGATAAGTCACCTCGAAGCCCTGGCGCTCCAGTTCACGCATGGTATCCAGCACGGCCTTGTGCTCGGTCTTGACGGTGATCAGGTGCCTGCCCTTGTCCTTGTAGAAATGGGCCGCTCCCTTGAGCGCCAGGTTGTCGGATTCGGTAGCTCCGCTGGTCCAGACGATTTCGCGCGGATCGGCATGAATCAGGTCGGCCACATGGCCGCGCGCCTTTTCAATCGCTTCTTCCGCTTCCCAGCCCCAGGCATGGCTGCGGCTGGCGGCGTTGCCGAAATGCTCGCGCAACCAGGGAATCATGGCGTCGACCACGCGCGGATCGGCCGGCGTGGTTGCTCCATAGTCAAGATAGATGGGGAAATGAGGCGTCATGTCTTTCTTGCTCCAAAAAATGTCCGCACGGCATCAGCATGCAACTGGCGTATCCGGATCACTTGGAATAATTGCCGCTACCCAGCGCAAACACCGAATTAGGCGCATTCACCCGCACGGGCTTGAGCACCGGAGTCGAGGCAATCGGCTTGCGCGTCAGCACCTTCTCTTCCACCTGCACACCCTTGGCCAACTGGTCATCCACGAGTTTCTGCAGAGTGACCGAGCGCAGAAACTCAAGCATGCGTTCATTGAGGGCGGTCCAGAGGTCGTGGGTCATGCAAGGGCCGTTGTGCGCGCCCATGCAATCTTCCTTGCCCCCGCAATTGGTGGCATCCAGATGCTCGTCAACCGATAAAACGATGTCCGCAATGGTGATGTCAGCCGCTTTCCTGGCCAGCGTGTAGCCGCCACCGGGCCCGCGCGTGGACTCCACCAGTTTGTTGCGGCGCAACTTTCCAAACAATTGCTCCAGATACGAAAGGGAAATTTGCTGGCGCTGGCTGATAGCCGCCAGCGTCACCGGACCGGACTGCATGCGCAGGGCCAGATCGATCATGGCGGTAACAGCAAAACGTCCTTTTGTAGTTAAACGCATGGTTCCTCTTCCTTTTTCAGCGATATACCAATGCATCCCAGACACGGTGCATACGACACCATCGGCTGGCGGTCATTTATGGCCCCATATCATAGAAGGATATGGGGCCATTATGGCCAGATCTTCTGCCAGCACGTGCAATTCAATCAAGAAGCTTATCCTGACCTTTTTTGTCAAGTATACACGATTCCATAATTGCATGCCTGACGCCCCGATAGCGCCAGCGAGGTTTTTCGCGCGGCGCACGCATGTAGACTGTCCCAGTTTGGTCATTTTTTCTACAATGTGAAGATGGATATTTCACACGCCTCTACCCTGAACGCCAACCCCTTGCGGCTGGAAACCACCCAACCTGATTTTGAAGCCGCCTTCGCCCGCCGCCTGCACTGGAGCGCCGACACCGACGCCTCGATCGAACAGCGCGTAGCCGACATCCTGGTCAACGTGCACACGCGCGGCGATGCGGCCGTGCTCGAATACACGGCTCGGTTCGATGGTCTGCAGGCCAACAGCATGCAGGCGCTGGAACTCACGCAAGACGATTTCAGGGCAGCTTTCGACGGCCTGCCCGCCGGACAACAAAATGCCCTGCAAGCTGCCGTGGCGCGCGTGCGCAGCTACCACGAAGCACAGAAGAAACATACCGGCGAAAGCTGGAGCTACCGCGACGCCGACGGCAGCCTGCTCGGACAAAAGGTCACGCCACTGGATCGCGTAGGCATTTACGTTCCGGGCGGCAAGGCCGCCTACCCCAGCAGCCTGATCATGAACGCGGTGCCGGCACATGTGGCTGGCGTGCAAGAAATCATCATGGTCGTGCCCACGCCCGTGCGGGGCAGCGTAGCCACGGGCGGCGCAGGCGTCGTGCCGGAAACGGCCCCGCACCACCATGAAACGGCCCCGGGCCACAGCGCGCCCGACGACAACCTGCACGCGCCAAAATCCGGACCCGCACATGGCGAGCGCAGCCCGCTGGTGCTGGCTGCCGCCTATGTGGCAGGCGTGAGCCGCGCCTTCACCATCGGCGGCGCGCAGGCCATTGCGGCGCTTGCCTATGGCACGGCCACCATCCCGAAGGTGGACAAGATCACCGGCCCCGGCAACGCCTATGTGGCCAGCGCCAAGCGCCGGGTGTTCGGCACGGTTGGCATCGACATGATTGCCGGACCAAGCGAGATCCTGGTGCTGGCCGACGGGAGCACACCTCCAGAATGGGTGGCCATGGACCTGTTCAGCCAGGCCGAACACGATGAGCTGGCGCAGGCCGTTTTGCTGTGCCCTGACGCCGCCTATATCGACGCTGTGCAGCGCGAAATGCAGCGTCTGCTCAACACGCTGCCCCGTGCCGCCATCATTGCCCAAAGCCTGCAAGGCCGCGGCGTAATGATCCGCACCCGCAGCATGGAAGAGGCCTGTGAACTGTCCAACCGCATCGCGCCCGAGCACCTCGAAATCAGCAGCCGCGAACCGCACCGCTGGGAGCCCCTGCTGCGCCACGCCGGAGCGATCTTCTTGGGCGCCTACACCAGCGAATCACTCGGCGACTATTGCGCCGGTCCCAACCACGTGCTGCCCACCAGCGGTACGGCGCGCTTCTCCTCGCCCCTGGGCGTATACGACTTCCAGAAGCGCAGCAGTCTCATTGAAGTGAGTGAACACGGCGCACAGACTCTGGGCCGGATTGCCAGCGTGCTCGCCCATGGAGAGGGCCTCCAGGCCCATGCCCGCGCGGCGGAAATGCGCCTGCACCCGCCCGCGGAATAACAACAAACAGCCCCGTTCAGCCTTTCCCGGCCTTCATGCGCCGGCGGCTTTGCCGAGCCAGCACGATGCTGTAGATGATGACGGCCAGGGTCACTACGACGATGAGCAGCGCCGCAGCCGCGAAAATGGTGGGATTGACCCCGCGGCGCGCATACGAAAAAATGACCTGCGGCAGCGTCGTGACGCCCGGACCCGAAAGAAATTCCGAAATCACCAGATCATCGAACGACAGGGTGAAGGCCAGCAGCCATGCTGCAACAATGCCCGGGGCAATGCTGGGCAGGGTGACGAGCGTAAAAACCTGAAACGGCCTGCAGCCCAGATCCATGGCGGCTTCTTCAAGTGAGCGGTTCATTTCCTGCAGGCGCGACTGCACCACCACCGTGGCGTAGGCCATGCCCAGCAGGGTGTGCCCGAAAACAATCGTGACGGTGCCGCGATCCGGCCAACCCACCGAACGCTGAATCGCCACCATCATGAGCAGCAGTGACAGGCCGATGATGACTTCCGGCATGACCAGGGGAGCATTGATCATGCCGGAGAAAACCGAGCGCCCCGGAAATTTCTTGTAGCGCACCAGCACGAAAGCAGCCAAAGTGCCCAGCACGGCCGACAGCGTGGCACTGACCATGGCTACGCGCAAGGAGAGCAGAAAACCCTCGACCAACCGCGAATCATTGAACAGGGCTTCGTACCAGCGCACGGAAAAGCCGGTGAAGCGCGTGTCCTGCCGGGTGCTGTTGAAGGAAAACAGGACGAGATAGCCCAGCGGCAGGTACAGAAAGGCAAAAATCGCAGCGATCCACGCCTTGCCAATGTGCCGTTCCGTAAAACGTTGCAGTGCAGCCGCCATATTCACCGTCCCTTCTGCGCCTGTAACTGATCCTGCTTGCCGCTGTAGTAATAGTACAGAGCCAGCGGAACCAGGATCATGAGGATCATGATCACTGCCAGGGCCGACGCGCGCGGCCAGTTGTTGGCGGCAAACATCTCGTCCCATACCACGCGGCCGATCATGATGTTTTCGGCACCGCCCAGCAGGGAAGGAATGACAAATTCGCCCAGCGCAGGAATGAACACCAGCATGCACCCGGCGATGATGCCCGCGCGACTCAGCGGAACGGTGATGAGCCAGAACGCCTTCCACGGACTGGCACCCAGGTCATGTGCGGCCTCCAGCAGGCGCGTGTCCATTTTCACCAGATTGGCGTACAGCGGCAGCACCATGAATGGCAGATAGATATAGGTCATTCCCACCAGCATCGACACGTCGCTGTACAGCATCTGCAGCGGCTCGTTCACCAATCCGAGCGCCATGAAAATCTGGTTGAAGAACCCCTGATCCGACAGCAGACCCTTCCAGGCATACACGCGCAGCAGCAACGACGTCCAGAATGGCAGCATCACCATCATCAACAGCGGATTGCGCAGGCTCTCCCGGCTACGGGCAATGAAATAGGCAAACGGATAACCCAGCAGCAAACACAAGACGGTGGTAAACGCCGCATAGCGCAGCGACGTGAGATACGCCGTGAAATAGATGGTCTGCCCCAGCGGGCCCGTCTGCCCGCCCATGTCCGGGCTATCGCGAAAGACAGTCAGGTAATTTTCGTAACGCAGCAGCCACTGGACCGTGCCGTTAACAACCACGTAGAGGGGCGCAAAGGGATCGCCGTCGGGACCCACATGCGTGACGCTGATGCGCAGCAGGATCACGAACGGCAGCGCGAAAAAGATGATCAACCACAGATAGGGCACGCTGATGACGGCCGTGCGCCCGCTGCGCAGTTTTCTGTAGAAACGCTCTAATCGCTGGTTCATCGCACGCCCCTCTCCTGCCGTCAATGCGTCAGCGCCACGGCGGCCAGCGGGTGCCACCAGAAATAGACTTCGTCTTCCCAGGTGATACCCGCTTCGGATTCATGCAGGGCGTTGATGTCGGTGATTTTCACGCGGGTGCCGTTGGGCATAAGCACAATGTAGATATTGACATCGCCCAAATAGGCAATTTCGATGACCTTGCCGCGAAACACATTGCGGCGGCTAGCATCCGGTGGCCCAGCGCTGATGCGGATTTTTTCGGGGCGGATGGCAATGCTGATCGGCATGCCTTCGGCCACCGACACGCCATGTCCCACCTCCACCAGGCCCAGGGGCGTATCGACCAAGGTCTGGGCCGGCTCGCTGCTGCGTACCGTGCCATCGAGCAGGTTGACGTTGCCGATGAAGTCGGCCACGAAGCGGCAGTTGGGGTATTCGTACACCTCCTGCGGCTTGCCGATCTGCAGCACCCGGCCTTCGCTCATCACGGCAATGCGGCTGGCCATGGTCATGGCCTCTTCCTGGTCGTGTGTCACCATCACGACCGTCACCCCCACCGATTCGATGATGTTGACCAGTTCGAACTGGGTCTGTTCACGCAGCTTCTTGTCGAGCGCGCCCAGCGGCTCATCGAGAAGCAGCAACTGCGGCCGCTTGGCCAGACTGCGCGCCAGCGCCACGCGCTGCTGCTGGCCGCCGGACAGCTGATGGGGTTTGCGCGTGGCGTAATCGCGCAGGCGCACGAGCTGCAGCATTTCGTCCACCCGTTGGGCGATCTGCTCCCTTGGCATGCCCTCACGCTTGAGGCCAAAGGCAATGTTGTCGGCCACGCTGAGGTGAGGAAACAGCGCGTAGCTCTGGAACATCATGTTGATGGGCCGCTCGTAAGGCGGCAAGCTGGCAATGTCCTGCCCGCCCAACAGAATGCGCCCGGAAGTTGGTTCTTCGAACCCGGCCAGCATGCGCAGCAGGGTCGATTTGCCGCAGCCTGAACTGCCAAGCAGGGCAAAGATTTCACCCTTGCGGATGGACAGCGACACCTCATTGACCGCGGCCACGTCGCCAAAACGCTTGACCAGGCGTTCGGTGGTCAGAAACCCTTCTTCAGGCATCGCGTTCGTCACAACAAGCACTCCCCCAGCGACATGCAGCGAACCGTTTGGCTCCCGGTTCAGGCAAATACCAAGAAAAAAGCCGTGCC
>JAGPIR010000218.1 GCA_018054915.1 Allobrachymonas sp. | reverse complement strand
TGCCAGCGCCCCGTGCTGTGGCCGGGAGTGTGTGGGCTGCCTTGCGGCCCGTGCCACGCCGCCAATCATGAATAGGGCATCCGGCACTCCTGTCCACCGGGTGGTGGTGGGGATTTCCGGCGCCAGCGGCGCGGTGCTGGGGGTGCGCCTGTTGCAGGCATTGCGGCAGGTACCTTCGGTGGAAAGCCATCTGGTGGTGTCTGACGCCGGACTGCTGACCTTGCGCCATGAAATGAACATGGAGGAAGCGCAGGTGGCGGCCCTGGCGGCCCATTACCATCCTTGCCGGAATGTGGGGGCTACGATTGCCAGTGGCGCGTTTGCCTGTCACGGCATGGTGGTGGCGCCGTGCTCCATGCGCACGCTGGCGGCCGTGGCGCATGGGCTGGCCGACAACCTGCTCACCCGCGCAGCGGACGTGACCCTGAAGGAACGGCGCAAGCTCATTTTGCTGGTGCGCGAAACCCCCCTGAATCTGGCGCACCTGCGCAATATGGTGGCTGTGACCGAGATGGGCGGCATCATCTTTCCACCTGTTCCGGCTTATTACCACCAGCCCCAATCCATGGAAGAGGCCACCGGCTTGACGGTGACGCGCGTGCTGGATTTGCTGGACGTGCCGCATGCCGCAGTCTCGTGGCAGGGCTTGCCGGACAACGGCGGAGCATGATGAGCGCAGCCTATCGCGATCTGCGTGAATTCATCCAGCAACTGGAGTCTGTTGGCGAATTGCGCCGCGTGACCGAAGCCGTCTCGCCGCACCTTGAAATGACGGCGGTGTGTGACCGCGTGCTGCGCCAGATGGGCCCAGCGCTGCTGTTTGAAAATCCTACAAACCACACCATGCCGGTGCTGGGCAATCTGTTTGGCACACAGCAGCGCGTGGCGCGGGCGATGGGCGTGCAGGATGTGCGTGAATTGCGCCAAGTGGGCGTTGTGCTGGCCGATCTGAAGGAGCCGCAAGCCCCGCACAGCCTGCGCGAGGCGTTCGGCATGGGCAGCCTGCTCAAGCAACTGTTCAACATGGCGCCCAAAAGCGTGTCTTCGCCACCGTGCCAAGAGCAGGTATGGGAAGGGGCCGATGTAGACCTGGCGCGTCTGCCCATTCAGCATTGCTGGCCGGGCGATGTGGCGCCGCTCGTCACCTGGGGGCTGGTCATCACGCGCGGGCCGCACAAGCGGCGGCAGAATCTGGGCATCTACCGACAGCAGGTTCTGTCGCGCAACCAGCTCATCATGCGTTGGCTGCCGCACCGGGGCGGTGCGCTGGATTTTCGTGACCATGCGCTGGCGAACAAGGGGCAACCGTTTCCCGTGGCGGTGGCCTTGGGCGCCGACCCGGCCACCATGCTGGGCGCGGTTACGCCCGTGCCCGACAGTCTGTCGGAATACCAGTTTGCCGGCTTGTTGCGCGGCGGGCGCACCGAAGTGGCTGATGCATTGGGCGTGCCGCTGCAAGTGCCAGCACGCGCCGAGATCGTGCTCGAAGGCCATATCCAGCCCGATCCCGCACACGCCAGTGGCTACGCCCATGCGCTGGAAGGCCCATTTGGCGACCATACCGGCTACTACAACGAACAGGCCGAGTTTCCGGTATTCACGGTGGACCGAATCACGCTGCGGCGCAATCCCATTTACCACTCCACCTACACCGGCAAGCCGCCCGACGAGCCTGCCGTGCTGGGCATGGCGTTGAATGAGTTGTTCATCCCGTTGCTGCAGCGGCAGTTTCCCGAAATCACCGACTTTTATCTGCCGCCTGAAGCGTGCAGTTACCGAATGGCCGTGGTGCAAATCCGCAAAGCTTACCCTGGCCATGCGCGGCGGGTGATGATGGGTGTGTGGAGCCATTTGCGCCAATTCATGTACACCAAATTTATCGTCGTGGTGGACGAAGACGTGGATGCGCGCAAATGGGAGGATGTGATCTGGGCCCTGAGTACGCGCATGGATCCGGCGCGCGACACAGTGCTGATGGAGCACACACCGATTGATTACCTGGATTTCGCGTCGCCCGTGAGCGGGCTGGGAAGCAAGATGGGGCTGGATGCCACCAACAAGTGGCCGGGCGAGGTCCAGCGTGAGTGGGGGCGGCCCATTGTCATGGATGCCGACGTGCAGGCGCGTGCCAACGCTTTGTGTGAGGTGTTGGGACTGTGAGCATGCCCCGTCGTTTTACGGATGCACACATACATGCCGATGCGCCGCAAGATGGTTTCCGGCCTGTTTGTTTTTGTCTATAGAATTCCGGGGAAACAGACCCCATCAACAGGAGACAGCGCATGTATCAGCACATCAAGATTCCCGCCGCCGGACAAAAGATCACCGTCAATGCCGACATGTCGCTGAATGTGCCCGACGAGCCCGTCATTCCCTACATCGAGGGCGATGGCACGGGGTTTGACATCACCCCGGTGATGATCAAAGTGGTCGATGCCGCCGTGCAAAAAGCCTATGGCGGCAAGCGCAAAATTCACTGGATGGAGGTGTACGCGGGCGAAAAATCTACCCAGATTTACGGGCCGGACGTCTGGCTTCCGGACGAAACACTTGATGTGCTCAAGGAATACGTCGTTTCCATCAAAGGGCCGCTGACCACCCCCGTGGGCGGCGGCATCCGTTCGCTCAACGTGGCGCTGCGCCAGCAACTCGACCTGTACGTCTGTCTGCGTCCGGTGCAGTATTTTGACGGCGTGCCTTCACCCGTGAAGGAGCCGCAGAAGGTGGATATGGTCATCTTCCGCGAGAACAGCGAAGACATTTACGCTGGCGTGGAATGGGAGGCCGAAAGCGAAAAGGCCAAAAAGGTCATCAAGTTCCTGACCGAGGAAATGGGCGTGACCAAAATCCGCTTTCCCGCAACCTCGGGCATTGGCATCAAGCCGGTGTCGCGCGAAGGCACCGAGCGCCTGGTGCGCAAGGCCATCCAGTACGCCATCGACAACGACAAGCC
>JAGPIR010000026.1 GCA_018054915.1 Allobrachymonas sp. | reverse complement strand
GCCGACATCAAGCGGCTGTTCACGCCCGAGTTCCGCAACCGGCTCGACGCCATCGTGAGTTTCAAGCCGCTGGACGAAACGGTCATCCTGCGTGTGGTGGACAAGTTCCTGCTCCAGCTCGAAGCCCAGTTGGCCGACAAAAAGGTGGAAGTCACCTTCACCGACAGGCTGCGCAAGCACCTCGCCAAAAAAGGCTTCGACCCGCTCATGGGCGCGCGCCCCATGCAGCGCCTGATCCAGGACACCATCCGCAAGGCGCTGGCCGACGAACTGCTGTTCGGGCGGCTCACCGAAGGCGGCCGGCTGACGGTCGACTACGACGAAGACGCGCAGGCCGACACCAACGGCATCGTGCTCGACATCCAGCCCTTTCCGAAAAAAGAGCCCAAACCCGGCAAAACGGAAGCCGAAGAAACGCCGGTTTAAAAGCAGTCAGGCGGGGTTCCGCCCGCAAAAGAAGCAGGATTGCTGGCGCAAGGCAGGAATCCTGCTTCTTTTGCGGCCTAGAACAGTCCGCAAAACCCGCGCAAACTCCGCTGGCACAGCCGAGCGCGGGTGCAATCCATGCCGGATTCCAACGCGAAATATCCCCATCAACCGCTTTCCTTTTCAGGAAACGTCAGGTTTTTTGGTTTATTTTTGCGATTCCCGGCCCATCTCAGGCCCGGATATTTCGCCGGTGGCATGGCTTGTCCGTCCATGCACACCCTGTCGTTCACACATGAAATAACTGGCTGGGCACTGGCAGGTCCGCGTACCTGACCGCGCCATTCATCGGCCTGGCAGGAAGCCAGGCTTGTCGCTAGCTAATGGCAGCGCCGCTCATTCAGGTCTTAACACTCTGGGCTGCAATACCACGCGTAAACAGCGGCTTAGCGGACAAGGCTAATGGAAAATCCAAGGTCGTTGTTCAAGCATCCCTGACGGTGTCTATCTCTGCTTGTTTGCCGGAATGACCCGGCAAACAAGTTTTTCATATCTCAAAGGATCAATACATGAGAGTTGGAATCATGGGATTCGGTAAAACAGGAAAAGCAGTTTCTGCTGTTTTGCTGGAGTCGCAACAAGTCAATCTGCAATGGGTCGTCCGTCGCTCGCGGTCTCTGGAGCATCGCTCCGTCGCCGAATTTCTCGGGGTGCAATCCGATGAGCCGGGACTGATCCATGCCAGTGACGAATTTTCGGCGGCCGAGCTACTGGAACGGTTTCCGGTCGACACCATCGTGGATTTTTCGTCCGAGGACGGCATCGACTACTACGGGGAAGAGGCGGCCAATCGCGGCATTTCCATCGTCAGCGCCGTGTCCCAATACCCCCAAAGCGTCAAGGACAAACTGCAGGAACTTTCCCAAAAAACATCCGTCCTACATTCACCCAACATAACCCTAGGCATCAATTTCCTAATCATTGCCTCAAAAATACTGAAAAACATCGCGCCGTATACCGACATCGAGATTCTTGAAGAACATTTCAAAACCAAGCCAGAAGTGTCCGGCACCGCCCGGGTCATCGCCAGGGAACTTGACGTGGAGGAACAAAACATCAAGTCCATCCGCGCCGGTGGAATCATAGGAACACACGAAGTCCTGTTTGGTTTTCCCTACCAGAATGTGCGCATCAAGCACGAATCCCTATCGCGCGAAGCCTTTGGCAGCGGCATTCTGTTCGCCATCAGCAACCTACAGGGCAAGTCGAAGGGGCTTTATACGATGGAGGATCTGCTGCTGCCCCACTTCAAGCTGAAAGACAGCGAAGAAACCCTCCTCCAGGCAGGCAAAAAACCCTGGTGGAAGTTCTGGATGTAAGGGCGCTCGCAGGCACTTTCCCTGCGATGCCCTTGCACACGCAACTCCGCGCCAAATCTGCGAAAATGCCACGATGAGCGAATCGCAGCACACCCCTGACACTTCCCCCCTCCACTCCACCCCCGACGCCGGTTACGGCGAAGGCTCCATCCAGATCCTCGAAGGTCTGGAGGCCGTGCGCAAACGCCCGGGCATGTACATTGGCGACACGTCTGACGGCACCGGCCTGCACCATCTGGTGTTCGAGGTGGTGGACAACTCGATCGACGAGGCGCTGGCCGGCCACTGCGACGACATCGTGGTGACCATCCATGCCGACAACTCGATCAGCGTGGCGGACAACGGACGGGGCATTCCCACCGGCGTCAAGATGGACGACAAACACGAGCCCAAGCGCTCTGCCGCTGAAATCGCCCTGACCGAACTGCACGCGGGCGGCAAGTTCAACCAGAACAGCTACAAGGTTTCGGGCGGCCTGCACGGCGTGGGCGTTTCGTGCGTGAACGCGCTTTCCAGCAAATTGCGCCTGACGGTGCGGCGCGAGGGCAAGGTGCACACGCTGCTGTTCAGCCGCGGCATCGTGCAGGACCGCATCATCGAGACCGTGGATGGCGGCGAAGTTTCTCCCATGAAAATCACCGGCGAAACCGAACGCCGCGGCACCGAAGTGCATTTCCTGCCGGATACGGAAATTTTCAAGGAAAACAACGATTTCCATTACGAAATCCTGAGCCGTCGTCTGCGCGAGCTGTCCTTCCTCAACAACGGCGTGCGCATCCGCCTCAAGGACGAGCGCGACAACCGCGAAGACGACTTTGCCGGCAGCGGCGGCGTCAAAGGCTTTGTCGAGTTCATCAACGGCGCCAAGAAGGTGCTGCACCCCACCACCCTCCATGCCACGGGCAGCCGCCCGGCCGAAAGCTACGGTGGCA
The DNA here is from genome assembly GCA_018054915.1 of Allobrachymonas sp. Taxonomy (GTDB): domain Bacteria; phylum Pseudomonadota; class Gammaproteobacteria; order Burkholderiales; family Burkholderiaceae_C; genus Brachymonas. The sequence continues at coordinate 8,029 of JAGPIR010000026.1, read as the reverse complement.
TTCCCGGCACCGAAATCGGCGTGGAAGTGGCCATGCAGTGGAACGACGGCTACAACGAACAGGTGCTGTGCTTCACCAACAACATCCCGCAGCGCGACGGCGGCACGCACCTGACCGGCCTGCGCGCAGCCATGACGCGCGTGATTGGCAAATACATCACCGACAATGAACTGGCCAAAAAGGCCAAAGTTGAGGTCAGCGGCGAAGACATGCGCGAAGGCCTGTGCTGCGTGCTGTCGGTGAAAGTGCCCGAGCCCAAGTTCAGCAGCCAGACCAAGGACAAGCTGGTATCGAGCGAAGTGCGCGCCCCAGTCGAAGACATTGTGGCCAAGACGCTGACCGATTACCTGGAAGAACACCCCAACGACGCCAAGATTATTTGCGGCAAGATCGTGGAGGCCGCCCGCGCCCGCGAGGCCGCCCGCAAGGCGCGCGAAATGACGCGACGCAAGGGCGTGCTCGACGGCTTCGGCCTGCCGGGCAAACTGGCCGACTGCCAGGAAAAGAACCCATCCCTGTGCGAAATCTACATCGTCGAGGGCGACAGCGCCGGCGGCAGCGCCAAACAGGGCCGAGACCGCAAGTTCCAGGCCATCCTGCCGCTGCGCGGCAAGATCCTCAACGTGGAAAAGGCGCGCTACGAAAAGCTGCTGACCAGCAACGAAATCGTCACGCTGATCACCGCGCTGGGCACCGGCTTTGGCCGTGCCGCCGAAGACGGCAACGGCAAGGGTTCGAGTGACGACTACAACATCGACAAGCTGCGCTACCACCGCATCATCATCATGACCGACGCCGACGTGGACGGCGCACACATCCGCACGCTGCTGCTGACCTTCTTCTACCGGCAAATGCCCGACCTGGTCGAGCGCGGCCACATCTACATCGCCCAGCCGCCGCTGTACAAAGTGCGCTACGGCAAGAAGGAACAATACCTCAAGGACTCGGCCGCGCTGCATGCCTATCTGGGCGACGTGGCGCTGGAAGACGCCCGCGTCGACCCCGGCGACGGCCGCCCTGTCATCGCAGGCGACACCTTGCGCACGCTGGCGCAGCGTTACGTGCAGGCCACCGCCGTCATCGAGCGCCTGAGCGGCTACATGGACGAGCAGGCCCTGCGCACGCTGGCGGGCTTCGGGCCGGGTGAGGGCCTGCTCCTCAACCTCGACAACGCCGAACAGGCACAGGCCAGCGCCCAGGCGCTGCAGGCCGCCATGGAACAGGCTGGCAGCACCGCGCAGGTCACGCATGCATTTGACCCGCGCAGCGACAAGCACACCCTGCGCGTGGCCCGCATGCACCACGGCAACGAACGCGCCAGCATCATCACCCCCGAATTTGTGCACGGCGCCGACTATGCCGTGCTGCAAACCGCCAGCGATACCTTCAAGGGCCTGCTCGGCCCGGGTGCCAGCGTCACACGCGGTGATGGTGAAAAGGCCAAGAGCACCGCCGTGAGCGACTTCCAGCAGGCCATGGACTGGCTCATGCAGCAGGCCGAAAGCACCGTGAGCCGCCAGCGCTACAAGGGGCTGGGCGAAATGAACCCCGAACAGCTCTGGGAAACCACCATGGACCCCGCCGTGCGCCGCCTGTTGCGCGTGCAGATCGACGACGCCATCGAGGCCGACCGCGTCTTCACCATGCTGATGGGCGACGAGGTGGAGCCGCGACGCGACTTCATCGAAACCAATGCGCTAAGGGCGGCGAATTTGGACGTGTGAGTGATTCATCGCCATTTTCGAATAGGGCATGATCTTTGAAGCTCGCGTCCGATTGCCGCATGGTATCTGGCGCTAGCTAAAATGTTGTCCTTCCTGCGGCATGACCTGCAAATGCAGGCAAAAACCGCACGCCACGTTTGTCCGCGCCGGTTTTACCGTGCACCACACCCACCGTTCATCATGTCACCTTCCAGCATTTCCGCCCTGCACGCTTCGTCCCTTCATTCGCTGCCGCTGCTGGCGCGCGGCAAGGTGCGCGACAACTACGCGGTGGGCAGCGACCGCATCCTCATGGTGGCCAGCGACCGGATCAGTGCATTCGATGTGATCATGGGCGAGCCTATTCCCGGCAAGGGTGCACTGCTGACGCAGATGGCGCTGTTCTGGTTCGACAGGCTCAAGGGCATTGTGCCGAACCACCTCACCGGCGATGCGCCCGAAAGCGTGGTCGCGCCCGATGAAGTGGCCCAGGTGCAGGGCCGCAGCATGCTGGTCAAGCGATTGAAGCCCCTGCCGGTGGAGGCGGTGGTGCGTGGCTATCTGGCCGGCAGCGGCTGGGCCGAATACCGGCAGACGCAAAGTGTGTGCGGCGTCCCGCTGCCTGCCGGGCTGACCAATGCCGCCCAGTTGCCACAGCCCATTTTCACCCCGGCCGCCAAGGCCGCCGTGGGCGAACATGACGAAAACATCACTTTCGCGCAGGTGGAAGCCACCATCGGCAAGGATCTGGCCGCACAGATGCGCGATGTGAGTATCGCCCTGTACCAGGCTGCTGCCGATTACGCGCTGACCAAGGGCATCATCATTGCCGACACCAAGTTCGAGTTCGGGCTGGACGAGAACGGTGCCCTTACGCTGATGGACGAGGTGCTCACGCCCGACAGCTCGCGCTACTGGCCGCTGAATGGCTACGAAGCGGCTTTGCGGGCCGGCAAAAACCCGCCCAGCTACGACAAGCAGTACCTGCGCGATTGGCTCGAAACCGCCACGGTTGACGGCAAGCCCTGGAACAAAACGGCCCCATCGCCCACGCTGCCCGCCGAAGTGATCACCAACACCGCCGCCAAATACCGCGAGGCTTTCGACACGCTTTCGCGCTGAACCCCCGCGCACGCCTGCGCTGAATTGAGCTGGCTTGATTCAGCGTCTACCGAAAGTTCCTGCCATTCTGCTCAGAACGTCTGCACCTCGTCGGCATTGATGCGGTAGTTCTGCGGTCCGCGGTGGGCGACCTTGACTGCGCCCATGTAGTTGCCCAGCCGCGCGCACCGCAGCAAGTCCCAGCCCTGTTGCAATCCGTGCAGCAAGGCGCCGCGCCAGGCATCGCCGCAGCCGGTGGGATCGACCACTTCTGCAGGAGTGATGGGGTCGATTGACTGGCAATCCCCCTCCTGCCAGATTTCGCACCCCTTGTCCCCCAGGGTGACGACCATGCCGCGCACTTGAACCGACAGGGCCGCACGGTCGCATCCCATGCGCTCGCTCAGCAGAAAGGCTTCGTAGTCATTGAGCGCGAGCCAACTGGCCTGTTCGATCAACTGCTGCAACTCATCTGCCGAAAACTGCGGCATGGCCTGCCCCGGATCGAAGACGAACGGAATGCCAGCGGCATGCAGCTGCTTGGCGTGCGATTGCATGGCCTCTTTGGAATTAGGTGACACGATGGCCAGGGCGATAGAGGCATCCGCTGGGACTTCGTGCTCGTGCGCCAGCCCCATGGCCCCGGGATGAAAGGCCGTGATCTGGTTCTGGTGCTCATCGGTCACGATGGTGCATTGGGCGGTGTAGCAATCTTCGCGCATCACAACGTGTCCGGTATCGATTTCCATCTCGCGCAAACGCTCAAGGTAATGCCCGCCGTCCTTGCCCACGGTGGCCAGCAGCAGAGGGTCACCGCCGAGCTGCTTGACCGCATAGGCGATGTTGCCCGCACAGCCGCCGTAGTCACTGCGCATGTGCGGCGTGAGGAAGGAAACGCTCAGCTTTTCGACCTGTTGCGGCAGGATGTGGTCGGCAAACCGGCCATTGAATGCCAGGATGTTGTCGAAAGCCATCGAACCGGAAATGAGAATGGGCATGCTGCAAACACCAATGGGGTTGTCAAGGATAAAAAACAGTCAGACGATAGCCAGAAATATCGCGCTGCGCAAGATCGGGCGGCAGCCGCACATCCACGGTTGCATCGATATTCCACTGGCCGCGCGCTGGCAGGACGGGGGGAGCTGGTACGGCCGGATCAACGGCAATGACCCGTCTGGCCACCAGCTGCTGATCAGCATCCAGCAGGCTCAGCTCCAGCGCAGGCATGGCAACCGGATGCAGGCTGCTGTTGCGCAGGGCCACATGCAATGCATAGGATTCGTCGGGATTTTTCAGAAATTCGCTGCTTTCGATTTCCACGGCATGGATGTTCTGCCAAGGAGCAATCCGGCAATTCAACGGCCGGCATGCGGCATCCAGCACCAGTCGTGCCAATGGAATGCGCGCATACAACGATGCGCGCTGGTGATAGGCCCACTGCCCGGCCAGCGCCAGCAAGCCCAAGCCAACGGCCAGAGACAGACCGGCCCTGACCAGAGGCTTGCGCCAGAACGCCCGGCGCTCGGCATCGCGCATAAACGAGAATTTTTCTTCCCCGGCTGCTTCTGTCGCGGCTGCTTCTGTCGCTGCGGCTTCTGTCGCGGCGGCTTCTGCGGCGACGCCAGCATCGACCGCCGGTTGGGCGCCACCATCGCCCTCTCCTTCTGCTGTACTTCCTTCCGCCCGCAAGAACGCAGGAATCAGGGGCGGTAGTTCTTCTTCCTGTTCGGATGGCATGTCTTCAGGCGCTGGCGAACCGGAAGCCAAATCGCCATCTCCCGAAATGTCTTCCACCAGCTTTTGCGTCCCGCTGTCAGCACCCTCTTGCGGCTCTTGTGGCTCTTGTGGCTCTTGTGGCTCTTGTGGCTCTTGTGGCTCTTGTGGCTCTTGCGGTTCGGACTGGCGCATGGGCTCCGGTTCATGAACCGACTCAAAAACCGGTTCCGGGGACTCGGCGTCAGCGCCTTCATCCGGCTCATCCTGTGCCGGTGTGATGGCTTGCTCCGGACCGATAGATGGAGGGGCATGGTCTGGCGTTTCGCCGGAATCTGCAGCCCTCGGTGCATCGGCAGTCGACGGCTCAAGGCTGATGCGCGACTGATCCGGTTCTATTTCCGCGGTTGCCATTCGGGTCTGCACCCTTTTGATGGCAATGGCCGCAGCTATCCGATCCAGGATGCTGTCTCTGGCGGCAGGTTTATCCGTTTGCATGGCCGGATTCTGCGCGGTCTCCACCCCGTGATTGGCAAAAGGTTCGGAAGATGCTGGCGCCCCCCCTGGCAGATGCGCGGCGGCATCTTCAAGTTCTTCATTCAGGGTGACCAGGGTGTCTTGCGTCTGGTAAACCGTTTGACAGTGCCCGCAACGCACCCAGCCCTGCGCAATGCGCAACTGATCGGCTACGACCCTGAAGGCCGTTTCGCAATTGGGGCAACGGGTGACAAGACGCGTGGTAGACGGCATGGTGCACGAATTGTAGGCCGTACACCCTGCACGGCGTTCACCGGCGCTTTCTCAGACGGCGCGCCGGCCTGTCAACAGCACCCAGCCGTCTTGCACATCGGCGACCGATAGTTCAATATCTGGCGCATAGGCTTCCTGCAACTCCTGTGTCTGGCGTTCCAGAATGCCAGCCAGCACCAGATACCCGCCGGGCGCCAAATGGGCGCAAAGCAGCGGAGCCAGCACTTTCAGGGGTGACGCCAGAATGTTGGCCAGAACGATCCCGTACCGGGCCTGGGCAGGCTCGACCGTGTCGGGCAAGCCACTGCACAGGCTTGTCGCATTGTTGGCGGCATTGTCGCGCGCCGTGGCGACGGCTGCTGGGTCGATATCCACCGCATCCACCTGCGCAGCGCCGTATTTGGCCGCGCCAATGGCCAGAATGCCGGAGCCGCAGCCGTAATCAAGCACCCGCGCACCGGCTACGCCGGGGCTCTGCGCCAGCCAGCGCAGGCACATGCGCGTGGTCGGGTGCGTGCCGGTGCCAAATGCAAGGCCCGGGTCCAGCCGGATCAGTTGCCGGGCCTGCGCCGGAGCTTCGTGCCAGCTCGGCACGATCCAGAAATCAGGCGTGATGGCAACCGGTGCGAATTGCGCCTGCGTCAGGCGCACCCAGTCCTGATCGGGTAGGGGCAGCACGCCGGTCACGCTGCTGCCCGCGAAATAATCCTGCACGGCCAGCAGACGGGCTGCCTCTTCAGCGGCCTCCTGCGTCATGAACAGCGCCGTCAACAGGGAGCGCTGCCAGCCTTCCCGGGGCGCAGGCATGCCGGGTTCACCAAACAGCGGCTGTTCGGACGCGGTCTGCGCGTCGGCATCCTCCACGGAAACGCTCAGGGCGTCCAGCGCCTCCAGCGCCTCGCTCACCATTTCCACATTTGCCTCGGGACACAGCAGGCGCAATTCAAACATGCCGCCACTCCTTCAGGGCGTATACCGGCGCCGATTGACGTTGGCGCAAGACACGGGAAAAGATCTGAACGCAACGGCTACCGGCATGCAAATACCTTCCGGCAACCCCCGTCAACATATATCCGGCGCCCATCAGCGGAAGCGTTGCGCCAGCCATTGCTCCAGATAATGGATGTTCGTGCCGCCCTCGATGAAGCGGGCGTCCACCATCAGGTCGCGGTGCAGGGCGATGTTGGTATTGATGCCCTCGATCAGCGTCTCCCCCAAGGCCGATCGCATGCGTGCCATGGCCTGTTCCCGGGTGTCGCCATAAACGATGAGCTTGGCGATCATCGAATCATAGTTGGGCGGCACGGTGTAGTTGGTGTAGATATGGCTGTCCACCCGCACGCCCGGCCCGCCTGGCGGATGCCACAGGGTGATGCGGCCCGGCGAAGGCGTGAACTTGTAGGGGTCTTCGGCGTTGATGCGGCACTCGAACGCATGGCCACGCATCTGAATGTCGCGCTGGCCAAAGGGCAGCTTTTCGCCGGCGGCCACCATGATCTGGGTACGCACGATGTCAAGGCCCGTGATCCATTCCGTCAGGGTGTGCTCCACCTGGACACGGGTGTTCATTTCGATGAAATAGAACTCGCCGTTTTCGTACAGGAATTCGAACGTGCCAGCATTACGATAGCCGATCTTCTTGCAAGCGGCCACGCAGCGGTCACCGATGCGTTCGATCAGCCGGCGCGGAATGCCGGGCGCGGGCGATTCTTCAATCACTTTCTGGTGGCGGCGCTGCATGGAGCAATCGCGCTCGCCCAGAAAAACGGCGTTCTTGTAATTGTCGGCAATGATCTGGATTTCAACGTGGCGCGGATTCTGCAGGTATTTCTCCATGTACACCGCAGGATTGCCAAACGCCGTGCTGGCCTCGGCCCGCGTCATGGCCACAGCATTGATCAGGGCGGCTTCGGTGTGCGCCACGCGCATGCCACGGCCGCCGCCGCCGCCTGCTGCCTTGATGATGACCGGATACCCGATCTGCTTGGCAATGCGCTTGAGCTGCGCCGGATCATCGGAAAGCTCGCCTTCAGAGCCCGGCACACAAGGTACGCCCGCCTTGATCATGGCCTGCTTAGCCGAAACCTTGTCACCCATGATGCGGATGGCCTCCGGGCCCGGACCGATGAAGGTGAACCCGCTTTTCTCCACGCGCTCGGCGAAATCGGCATTTTCGGCCAGAAAGCCATAGCCGGGATGGATGGCCTCGGCGTCGGTCACCTCGGCTGCCGCGATGATGGCCGGCATGTTGAGATAGCTTTGCGGCGAAGGCGCAGGACCGATGCAGATGGCCTCGTCGGCAAGCTTGACGTATTTGGCTTCACGATCCGCTTCGGAATAAACCATTACCGCCCGGATGCCCATTTCTTTGCAGGCGCGCTGGACGCGCAAGGCGATTTCTCCCCGGTTGGCGATCAGTATTTTTTTGAACATGGGTCTCTCCGCGGCTCAATCACCCCGCGCATTGTCGAACGCGCGGGTCATTTGCCTGGCCTTGCCTGCGGCAAAAACACCGCGCTTGGCAATCAGTATCTTGAACATAAGCAATCCGGCCGGCCGACGCGCGGAAGCACACCTGCTACGGCTCGCATGCGACCGATGACTCATTCGATGATGAACAATGCCTGGCCGTATTCAACGGCGTCGCCATTGCCGCAAAGAATTTGCTTCACGGTGCCTGCAACATCGGTTTCGATTTCATTGAGGATTTTCATGGCCTCGATGATGCACACCGTCTGGCCAGCCTTGACGGTGCTGCCCAC
>JAGPIR010000025.1 GCA_018054915.1 Allobrachymonas sp. | reverse complement strand
CAACCGCCCCACGCGGTGCGCGGGCAGGTGCTTGCGTTCCCGCCAGCGGTAGATCGAGTCGCGCGTGACACCCAGATGCTCGGCAATCTGGTCCACAGACACCCATGGTTCAGCGGTCATGGCAATGCTCCGGCGGCAGCGGTTCGGGTGGCATAAAGTCGGCTTCAGTCGTAAAGAATGTAATTTATCAGTTTGGTGAGTGGCGGGCGAGCGTCTGCTCCCCAAAGCATATTCTTTCGCTTGGCTTGACGGTAACACCGGCCTTGTCAGCATTCACCCTAAAGATCAATGCGGCTCATCGTAAGCAATTTTGTGTGCCTCGGTTAGCGCCTCATCCAATCGTCGTCCTTCTTGGTAAGGAGCGAGTCCTGCAGGCCGGGCGATGTCCGGGGTCAGATCCGGACAGGGCTGCGGCGCACCCAGTACGGTGAATACCGGGATGCGTTCGGCGTAGATTGGCAAGTTCTGGTCCTCGGGCTCGTCAGCCAGTCCTTTGGTGCGGACCTTGGCGGATGCTCGTTCAATATCCATCGCCATCACTGCTGTGGCCTTGAACTCCTGGTCACTCGTAGGCCGCAGGTTCGCGGTGCGGCCCGGGTAAAAGCGGTCAACCATCATGGTGAGTGCTTTACGCTTCTCGTCTGGGTCAGATACCAGCACCGCGTGTCCAAATGCCATCACCGAGCGGTAGTCCACCGAATGGTTAAAGCCGCAGCGTGCCAGCACCAGGCTATCCAAATGAGAGACAGTTACGCACACCGGCACACCGGTGGCCTGATGGCGCAGCATGCGGCTGGCGCTGGAGCCGTGCCAGTACAGGCGATGGCCCTCGCGCCAGAACAACGTGGGCGTGCAATAGGGCTGACCGTCGATTACGTAGGCCACATGCGCCAAGGCGGCCGCGTCCAGAATGGCGTGAACCGTGGCATGGTCGTAGGCAGCGCGCTCATGCAGACGTTTGACGCGATTGACTGCATCGACAGGGTAGGCGGGAGCTTCTGTTGGCATAGTTTCAGTTGACGGGGTTACGTGGATGAATTGGAATTCTCGATTCTGCAATTTATCACCCCAAGGTTCCATTCCAAAACTATTTTCCTGACCGGTTTTGCAAACGTACCAGCTGTACTGTTGCGATTGGAGGGTTGCTTCTTGGCATATACCGTTGAGGCAGACGACGCAGAGATGCGGCCAAACAGTTTCTGGCGCTGGGTGACGGTGAAAGTGTGGCATTGTCGGGCAGACAGACACCGATGGCATGGATGGACAAGACCACGGTCTCCGTTCTCGGTTCTGGCAGGGTGGCCGTTTTGCGGTTTTTTGCCTCTCAAATCGCCGCAAACCCGCGCCAACACTGGACTCTGCGGCAGATAAAGAAAAAGCCAGCGCAAGGCTGGCTTCTTCAAAATGGTGGGCCCCCCGAGAGTCGAACTCGGCACCAACGGATTCCGGTTTGTGTAGCTTTCGCCACTCCCTGGACTATGCCTTCACCATAGCCTTTCAGCCTTAGGTGGGTGCCGTCTAGTCTCTACACCTTCAACAGCACTTTCGCACTGAAGCTTGGCTCGGCGTTGCCATACGCATTGCTGCGCCCAGGTTTCGCCGACTTTGACACCATCCCATACGCAGTTTCCAGACGTATGGCACAAATTTTATGAGTCCGCTGCTCTAACCAGGCATGAGCTAGAGGCCCGAAACTGCCAATACTACAAGCACTAGACGTTTCGCTGAAACGCCCATCCCCTGAGCATTTCCTGAGCCGGTCCGAAAATGAACCGATCAGGGGTTTTTCGGCCTACGCGCCTTTATGCCTTACGCGTAAACCTTTGAAACTGAATAAAAATCACTCTCTTCTTTGGTTCAGCCGCAGGAGTTATGCGTTCCCGCCCTGACCAACCGGGCTACAGCCCTGTATCCCTTTTTCTTTTTTTGCGCCTGCTGATGGCCCACTGATCCAGCCCACCGTGCAACAGCACGTTGAAAGTGCGCGGATTGTACGTCAAGACGAATCGATGTTTATGCGGAAACGCCAGACCGATTGTGATTGGCGCATGACCAGGCCTGCTCCAAACTCTGCAAAGGGTGCGATAGCCAAAATCATTGATCAAATGGTTTCTTTTGTATGCACAACAAAACAGCTGCGTCCCGGTCATGATGCTTGGGAAGAAGATGCCATGTGCAGCGCCAGACGCACGGCTTCAAGCATGCTGCTGCTGTCTGCTCGCCCGCTGCCAGCCAGGTCAAAAGCCGTACCGTGGTCCGGACTGGTCCGCAACAACGGCAGGCCAAGCGTGACATTGACGCCATGCTGCACCCCCAGGTACTTGACCGGAATAAGACCCTGATCGTGGTACATGGCAATCACCACATCGCAAAACGGTGGATTCTTGTGCGCTTGCGCGCGTGCCGTCATGAATACCGTATCCGGAGGAAATGGTCCACGCACGTCCATGCCCTGCTGGCGGGCTGCCTCGATGGCAGGCCCGATGGTGTCGATTTCCTCGCGGCCGAAACGCCCAGCCTCTCCCGCATGTGGATTAAGGCCCGCCACTGCGATGATGGGCTTTCGCCCCGCCGCACGGATGTTTTCCTGCTTTTCCAGGAAAGTATGCGCAACCTGGATAGTCTGCATGACATTCTCAACAGTAACGGCCTCGATCGCTTCGCGCAGGCTGACATGGATGCTGTTGAGCACAGTCTTGAGTTCCGCATTGGCCAGCATCATGCGCACCGGCATGGCTTCGGGCGCGACATTGCCGTGTTGTGCGGCCAGGGATTGCAGCATTTCCGTGTGCCCGGGATGCTGCACACCTGCTGCAGCCAACGCCTCCTTGTGCACGGGGGCGGTGACCATGCCCGCACATTCGTCCCGCAATACGGCTTGCGCCGCGGCAATGATGGACGACGCTGCCATTCGTCCAGCCTCACGCTGAACCCGTCCAAAAACAGGCAAGGGGTCCACTGTTTCGCATGCTTGCAATACTGGAATGCAGCCAGCGCCCAGATGATGACCGCTTTTCCACTCGGACACCGCCACAGGTTGCGGCATCCGGCTAGCAAGCGCCGCAGGAAGCGCCTGCCGGCAAACGTGCATGGCTCGCTGCATTACCTGCAGGTCACCGGCAACGCAGCAATGCCCCATGGTTGCCGGATCCTGCATCCAGGCTTTGATGATGATTTCCGGTCCTATGCCGGCCGGGTCGCCCATGCTCACGGCGAGAATCGGTGGAGCTGATTTTTTCATGCGGGATTGTCGATGTCGATATGCGTGTGTCGCAAGCCGTGTTGCGCTGCGACAGCGGCAGCCAGCGCCTGAATACCATAGCGCTCGGTGGCGTGATGTCCGCAAGCCAGAAAGGCAACGCCACACTCGCGCGCGTAATGTGCCTGGGGCTCGGAAATTTCACCGGTGATAAAGGCCTGGACGCCCGCCGCGATGGCTTGCTCAAAATATCCCTGGCCACCACCCGTACACCACGCCACCCTCTTAACCGGCACCCCTTGCGGCAATCCATCAACCAGAATGACTGGGCGCTGCAGACGCTGCTCCACATGTTGTGCAAGCTGCGGAGCTTGCGCAAAAGCATCGCGCTCTGGCCGCCCAAGAAACAGCAAATCCTGTTCGCCCAACTGGCGTTCGACCGTGAACCCCAGCAAGCGCGCCAATTGCGCGTTGTTGCCGAGTTCAGGATGTGCATCCAGCGGCAAATGGTAGGCGAAAAGGTTGATATCGTGTTGCAGCAAAAGTGCCAGACGCTGCTTCATCCAGCCGGTAACGCTTCCATCCTGCCCGCGCCAGAACAGGCCGTGGTGCACCACGATGGCGTCAGCCCCTTGCTCAACGGCCGTCTCGATGAGCGCACGGCTGGCAGTGACTCCGGAAACCAGCGTCCGGATTTCCTGACGCCCTTCTACCTGGAGCCCATTGGGACAGTAATCTTTGAAGTTGTCTGGCCGCATATGCGCATCAAACGCATCCAACAAATCATGCCGCAACACATGCTTCTCCCGGGAAAATACGGCCCATGGCCATTGCAAAACGGAAATTTCAGCGACAATTCCCTCCATGAGGAAATTGTGGTTGTTATTCTCGCAGGTTGTGACTATTGTGCTGGCCTGTTGGTTTGTCGTCGCCACCCTCCAGCCTGATTGGTTGCGAGCCATCGGCCTGCATCTTTCCAGACAACCGGATTCTGCTGCTGCCTCCGCATCGGCCCTCCTGACATCCTCTTCATCCGAAACGCTGCGTAACGCGGCCAAAGTGGCTGCTCCGGCGGTCGTCAGTGTCATCACCAACCCGGAGCAGGCCGAACAACTGGTTCAGCAACAACGCGGATATGGGCAGAAGGACCGCTCAGAAAGCGAGGAAGAGGACAGCTTCTCTGGTATGGGCAGCGGCGTGATCGTCAGCCCAGACGGCTACATTCTTACCAACAATCACGTGCTGGAAGAGGCAACCGCCATTGAAATCCAGCTCAGCGACGGGCGCCGGGCCCCTGCCACCGTCATTGGCACCGATCCGGACACGGATCTGGCCGTACTCAAAATCAGTCTTGGCACGGTGCCGTCAGTCGCCCTGGGGGATTCGGGCAGTTTGCAAGTGGGTGATCCGGTGCTGGCCATCGGAAATCCGTTTGGCGTCGGGCAGACCGTTACCAGCGGCATTGTCAGCGCCCTGGGACGCAGCGAACTCGGCATCAACACCTTCGAAAACTTCATCCAGACTGATGCCGCTATCAACCCTGGCAACTCGGGTGGGGCGTTGGTGGATATTCGCGGCAATCTGGTCGGCATCAATACAGCCATTTATTCGCGCACCGGCGGCTACATGGGCATCGGCTTTGCCACGCCGACCAGCATGGCCAAGCAGGTGCTGGATGACATCATTCACACTGGGCACGTGACGCGCGGCTGGATTGGCGTGGAGCCCAGCAACATCACCGCCGAGATCGCAGCAGCTTTTGGCGGCAAGGAAAACGAAGGGGTCATGGTCACCGGCATCCTGCACGACAGTCCAGCCTCCAAAGCCGGTCTGCAACCCGGGGACATCATTAGCAAGGTTAATGCCCAAAACATACGCAATGCTCAAGATTTACTGGCAGCCGTTTCGGCACTTAAACCTGGTGTCATCGCTGATCTGGCCGTGAAGCGCAAGTCCGAAATCCGGACCATCAAGATTACGCCGCAGCAAAGACCCAAACCCGCAGCCAGCTCGGAGAATGTTGGCGGCCAATAGCCCGATGCCAGCAGAAATCAGCCATTCTCGCTGTCCGCTGCCATTTGCACCCGCTTGCGCAACAGCGCCACCTCTTCCATCAAGTCCACGGTCAGCGCCGCCAGTTGCGGATCGGCATCAAAACAGCGTTCCAGTTCAGCCACCCGGCGGGCGCGCATCACAGTGGCAGAGGAAAACCGCCAGCCGCTGCTTGGTGATATATCACCATTTGCATCTACTGCCGCCGGCGCCAGCACACCGGCATGTACCCGATTGATCAACCATTGCGACGAAAGGCTGCATGCCTGCGCCACCTGTTCAAGGGTCAATCCGTCATCGCCCAGCAGTTCGACGGACTCTACGGCAATGGCCCATGTAGAAATATTGGATTGATTCATGCTCACACCCTCATGGTGATCAGGCCAGACGGGGATTGAAGCCTGGATACGCATTGGCCAGAGCCTGCCACGCATCCCGCTGCTGATCCGTGACAGCGCCAGGAATGGCCAACTCAATTTCAAGATACAGATCTCCCGGGCGCGCCGCCGGAATGCCGCGCCCCTTGAGACGCAATTTGCGGCCACTGCCAGAACCAGCCGGAACGTTGACATCGATCATGGCGCCACCCGGCATTTCCACCCGCACGCTGCCACCCAGTGCCGCTTCCCACGGCGCCAGACGCAGGCGCTGGTAAACGTCTTTGCCTTCGGTGTGCCAGCGTGAATCGGCGCGCAGCCGCACTTGCAGCAGCAAATCGCCGGCTGCCGCGCCTCCATGACCCGCTCCACCCTGTCCAGCCAGGCGGATCATTTGGCCCTCATGTACACCCTTGGGGATTTTGACGTGCAAGGTACGCTGCTGCGGAACAAGATGCCCCTGGGCATCCAGCGTGTGGCCCTGCAACGTGATGGTGCGCTCGGCGCCTTGGTAGAGGTCAGCCAGATCCAGTTCGATCGTGGCGCGCTGGTCTTCTCCGCGCATGGATGCCGCGCCAGAAGCCGATGCACCGCGTGCACGCCGGGTGTGCGCCGCACGGCCAAACAGATGCTCAAAAAATTCGCTGTAGCCTTCTTCTTCGCCGCCACGGAAACCGGAAAAATCACCAGCGCCTTCAGAAAAGGAAAAGTCCGAATCCCAATTCGGCGGCGGCTGGTAATGACCGCCTGCCCCCATGCCCTGCGCATACGCCTGAGCGCCCAGTTGGTCATAGGCCTTGCGTTTTTCCGCATCCGACAACACCGTATTGGCCTCGTTGATTTCGGCCATGCGCTGCGCCGCGTCCGTTTCCTTGCTTACGTCGGGATGGTACTTGCGGGCCAGTTTGCGATAGGCTTTCTTGATCTCGTCTGCGCTGGCATTCTTTTCCACGCCGAGTATCTGGTAATAGTCCTTGAATTCCATCAGCAATCTACTCCTGCAATCCGCGTGGTTTTGTCTGTCGCATCATCAGGCGCCATGCACCTCGTATGGGCGCACGCTGCAAGAATCAGCCCCTGGCCCACGGCCGCGGGCCACCCATGACATGCACGTGCAGATGGTGCACTTCTTGCCCGCCATGATCGCCCACGTTGACCATGATGCGGAATCCGCCTTCAGGGTAGGGATGGCACCCCTGCTCCAGCGCCAGCTTCGGCGCCAGCGTCATGATCTTGCCCATCAATTCGGCGTCCTGCGATTCGAGCTGGGCCAGCGATGGAATGTGGCGCTTGGGAATCATCAGGAAATGAACAGGCGCCCACGGACTGATGTCATGAAAGACGTAGATGTCTTCATCCTCATAGACCTTGCGCGAAGGCACCTCGCCGGCAACGATCTTGCAGAAAATGCAATCGGAAGAATGGCCCATGGGAACACACCTTTCAAAAATGGATGGAGCAGCCTATTCTAGGCCGGTGTTTCACTCACAGTGAAGGACCTGCAGCGGTATCTCAGCCGCGGACTTCGCGGCCTTCGTACATGCAGACCATGCCGCGCACGATGCGGTAGATGAACCAGATCGAAATGCAGCTCCAGGCTATCCAGCCGGGAACGATCAGTAGCCACAACGGCACAGTCAACGAATACAGCACGCCTGCCCAGATGACCGAACGGATGCGCCAAGAAAAATGGCTGAACTGCCAGGTTCCCTGGGCATCCTGCTTCTTGATCCAATCGATCAGAATGGCGACGAACAGCAGGCCGACACCGGCCTGAACGCCTGGAATGACGGCAGATAGGGCCACCGCCAGGTGCAGGCTGTAACTGATCCAGCCGAGTGTCTTGAGCGTATCCATACGGTCATCGGAAGGCCCGCCTAGCGGGAGTGGCTGCCCGCCATCCTTGAATCGGCCCTGTACGTCAACAACATCTTCGTCACTCATGATTGCCTTTCACTCTTGCCCCCTTATGCAACAGGGCATGCGATTCAGGGCTCTTGGTCTGCACGCGCCTGCGCCTTGCGCTGGGCCTTCTCCTCAATGCCGCTGGTGCCTTCGCGCCGCATCAGTTCACCAATGACATCTTCCGGACGCAGACCATAATGCGCCAGCGCCACCAAACTATGGAACCACAAGTCGGCCACTTCGTAAACCAGCTTGGCCTTGTCGGCCCCTGCAGAAACATCCTTGGCAGCCATGACCACTTCGGTGGCTTCTTCACCGATTTTCTTGAGGAAGGCGTCAGGTCCCTTGTGCAGCAAACGCGCCACGTAACTTGAATCGGGGTCACCCCCCTGTGCCGGAAGCCGTGTTTCAATGACGTTTGCCAAACGGGCCAGCGCATCGTCAGCCACTTGCGTATTGGTTTGCATGGTGAAAGCCTTTTCTCGCGTTGCCTCAAAACTGCCAGTGGATGGCGGCCTGCATCAGTTAATCATTTATAGATGCTTTGTGGATCTTTCAAGACAGGATCTGCCGCCTGCCACGCTCCATTATGCAAACGCTGGTAAAAACAGCTGTGCCGCCCGGTATGACAGGCAATGCCAGGCTCATGGCCGGTTTGCGTAATCTTGAGCAAAATCACGTCGTTGTCACAATCCAGGCGAATATCGTGCACGGTTTGCACGTGGCCGCTTTCTTCACCCTTGAACCAGAGTTTGCCGCGCGAACGGCTGAAATACACGGCGCGGCCGAGCTCTGCCGTTTTCTGCAAGGCCTCGCGGTTCATCCAGGCAACCATCAGCACGTCGCCGCTGGTCTGCTCCTGCGCAATCACGGGCACCAGGCCGCTAGCATCCCAACGGATGGCATCAAGCCAGTTGTTATCGGTTTTCATACACTCCAGTTCCATTCTCCGCAGGGGCGCAGAGCATCGACAGGCACATGAGTACGGTTAGGTTACAGCCGCACCGGGATGCCCCGCACCGCCATATGCTGCTTGGCCTGCGCCACGGTGAACTCGCCGTAATGAAAAATGCTTGCAGCCAGCACGGCATCGGCCCGGCCCTGTTGCACACCATCGGCCAGGTGATCGAGTGTGCCCACACCACCAGAAGCAATGATGGGTATGGTGAGCGCATCACTCACTGCGCGTGTCAACTCCAGATCAAAACCCGCTTTGGTACCGTCGCGATCCATGCTGGTCAGCAGGATTTCACCCGCGCCGTAATTGGCCATCTGACACGCCCATTGCAGGGCATCCAGCCCCGTATTCTTGCGGCCGCCATGGCTATAGACATCCCAACCCTCGCCGCGCGCGGCAATGTCTTCAGGCGCTGTGCGGCGCTTGGCATCTATCGCAACCACGATGCATTGCGAACCATACCGGTCTGCCGCATCACGAATCACCTGCGGATTGGCAATGGCCGCCGAATTGAAACTGGTCTTGTCGGCCCCCGCATTCAGAAGGCGGCGCACATCTTCCAGCGTGCGCACGCCGCCACCCACCGTCAGCGGGATAAAAACCTGGCTGGCCACCGCTTCAATGATGTGCAGGATCAGGTCACGGCCGTCGCTGGTGGCGGTAATGTCCAGAAACGTCAGCTCGTCGGCGCCCTGCTCGTTGTATCGGGCAGCCACCTCGACGGGATCGCCCGCATCGCGCAGGCCAACGAAATTGACGCCCTTGACCACACGGCCACCGGTTACGTCCAGACAGGGAATGATGCGTTTGGCTAACATGGGCAGATTGTAAGTGCCCCAGGATATGGATTTGCCCGCAATCTGGCTAAAACAGACGGCCCTGAATGTCACCCTGCAGCCCATCTGCTGGCGTGGGGTAATGTGGTCGCCAACGCAGCTCCTGCTTGATGCGCGTATTGCGCATACGGCGCGATTCCTGCATGAATCCCAGCAGTGATAACGGCAGAATTTCCCGTGCGACCTGCAAGGGCAGGCGCGATGGCTTGGGCAGGTTGTACAAGTCGGCAGCCATCTCAAAATAGTCACCCATTTTCATGCTCGAATCATCGTTGACGTTGTAAATGCGCTGATTCTTTCCACGCCACAACGCCAGCCAACAAGCGCGCGCCAGATCATCGGCGTGAACATGGTTGATATAAATGTCATCGGCACGCGTCAATACAGACATGCCGCGCAACAGCCGCTCGCGCGGCGTTGATCCGGCTCGGTCTGGCGCATATATGGCCGAAATGCGCAAAATGCTGACGCTGCAAGACGGTGGAGCCTTCGCCGCCTGCGTGCGGCCCCAGTGACGCACGATACGTTCGGCATCCGCGCGACGGCAAGCCCTCGGTGTATGCGGCTGCGCGGGCATGACCTCGCTCACCCAGGATCCGTGCCTGTTGCCATATACCCCGCTGGTGCTGCCATATACCAATTGCCTTGGCGCCATGCGGCGTCGCAAAGCGCGCACCAATGCCAGCGTACGCAAATCTCGCCACCACTGCTCGCTGGCATCGTCTGGTGGCGCCAGATGGACGACGCGATGCGCCAAGCCGGCAAACCGCGCCAAAGAATGCGCGCGATCCAGATCGCCCCACAGAACCCGCACGCCAAATTGCCTGATGCTCTCCGCATTGGACGCATTGCGACAGAGCACTATCACATGCAGTCTTTGCCTGCTGGTCTGCATGCGCCTCAACAGTCGCATCCCAATATCCCCACACCCCACAATGAGAATGCGCTGGCGCCGAAAACGCGCAGGCAAAGCACCTGAAGCGGGGTGGGAACAATGCATGGCAGCAACAAATAAACCAGTAACGAAATACACGCGTCTTTTACAACGCCTGAAACCCATTCTGTGGAAATTGTCTCAGCATACCGCAACGCGTATTGCGCCCTGAGATGTCATCTCAGGAGAGCGGCAGTTTTTACGCGCCACGGGCATCCCCTTGCACCCTCGGCCACAGATCACGATGCTGCATCTGATTCACCTGGGGGCAGCCCTTGCCGAAATAGCCAATCCGCCTCATGCCAGGGATTCACCGCAGAGAAGGACCTATCTGATTCCGTTTTTTCACCATCGCGCTCTTCTCAGAGAAGGACACGCCCGCCACCTGAACCAGTGATGAGCAAAGAACCTCCTGATGTTCTTTTTCATCCCAGTTCGACCAACAGCAGTTGGTTGCCATCGGGGTCGCGCAACTCGAGCGTGTGCAACTGTTGCCCGGTTCCAGCATGCCGCATAAACC
>JAGPIR010000024.1 GCA_018054915.1 Allobrachymonas sp. | reverse complement strand
GGCCTCGTCCGCCCCTGCCTTGCGTCTGGCGTGATGCTCCGCCCCGGACAGCCCTTTCTGATGCGGGGGGTTCAGAGGTGGCCGACGCGGGCGCTGCCACAGTGGGAGCAAAACCCAGCCAGCGCCGGATCATGTCCATGAAACTTTCCGGTGCTGCTGTAACAGCCTGCTGTACCGGAGCCGGCACAGGCTCCACCACAGGAGGCCTTTCCGGCAAGATGCCCTTGATCACCGGCGTCTGGCGGTTGGTGGGCTCCTGCCGGCGATGCGTGACCACAGCCTCGTCCTCAGGCTCTGCCACCATCTGGTAGCTGGCGGTCAGATTGTCCAGGCGCGGATCGTCATACTTGAGGCGCTCGAGCCGGTAATTGGGCGTTTCCAGCGAGCGGTTGGGAATCAGGGTGACACGCACCCGCTGGCGCAACTCGATCTTGGCAATTTCTGGACGTTTTTCGTTGAGCAGGAAGGAAGCCACCTCGACCGGCACTTGCGCATGCACGGCGGCGGTGTTGTCCTTCATGGCCTCTTCCTGGATGATGCGCAGAATCTGCAGCGCACTCGACTCGATATCGCGCACATGGCCCGATCCACCGCAACGTGGACAGGGAATGGACGCACCCTCGGAAAGCGCCGGGCGCAACCGTTGGCGGCTCATTTCCAGCAGGCCGAATTTGCTGATGGAGCCGAACTGCACACGGGCGCGGTCCAGACGCAAGGCATCGCGCAAGCGATTTTCCACTTCACGCCGGTTTTTCTGCTCGTCCATGTCGATGAAGTCGATCACGATCAGGCCACCCAGATCGCGCAAACGCATCTGTCGCGCCACTTCATCCGCCGCTTCCAGATTGGTGCGGGTAGCGGTTTCCTCGATGTCGCCTCCCCGGATGGCGCGCGCGGAGTTCACGTCGATCGACACCAGCGCTTCCGTGTGGTCGATCACGATGGCGCCACCGCTGGGCAGCGTGACGATACGCGCGTAGGCGCTCTCGATTTGGTGTTCGATCTGGAAGCGCGAGAACAGCGGTGTGTCGTCGCGATAACGCTTGACCTTGGCCGCGTGTTCCGGCATCACATGGTTCATGAACTGATGCGCCTGCTCGTAAATATCGTCGGCATCGATCAGGATGTCGCCGATTTCCGGGCTGAAATAATCACGCAAGGCTCGCACCACCAGGTTGCTTTCCTGGTAAATCAAAAAAGCGCCTTTTCCAGCCTTGGCTGCGCCGTCAATGGCCTCCCACAATTTGAGCAGGTAGTTAAGATCCCACTGCAACTCCGGCGCGTTGCGGCCAATGCCGGCCGTGCGCGCAATGATGCTCATGCCCTTCGGATATTGGAGCTGGTCCATTGCCTCCTTGAGCTCGGCGCGTTCATCTCCTTCGATGCGGCGGCTCACGCCGCCACCGCGGGGGTTGTTGGGCATCAGCACCACATAGCGGCCCGCCAGACTGATGAAAGTGGTCAGCGCCGCGCCCTTGTTGCCGCGCTCTTCTTTTTCCACCTGTACCAGCAGTTCCTGGCCTTCACGAATCGCGTCGCTGATGCGCGCCTGGCTGGCCGAAACACCTTCGGCAAAGTACTGACGGGAAATTTCCTTGAACGGCAGAAACCCATGCCGTTCTTCACCGTAATCGACAAAACAGGCTTCCAATGACGGTTCAACGCGCGTCACCACAGCCTTGTAAACATTGCCCTTGCGCTGTTCCCGGCCTTCAATTTCAATTTCGTAATCGAGCAGCTTCTGACCATCGACAATCGCCAGCCGGCGCTCTTCGGTCTGTGTGCCATTAATCAGCATCCGTTTCATGATGCACATTCCTTCCCGGGCGTTTCGCCCAACATCCACGCGCAGCCCTGCCCTGTAGGCAAGGCTGCAAAAATGCCGAAAGACGCCGCAACCGGGAGGAAATTTGCCAGAAATGCCGCTTATCGCGCCTGAAGCGACGCAAGATGCGGGGAAGGCACAAGACAGAATGCAAGGCAGAAGACCAGCAACAGGCTACCTGTATGTAACCTGTGCCACGGGGGAGCCAATCTCCTCCCATCCCATGCACCCGTACAGCATGGGCTGACACGATGATACTGCCTGACCTGCCGCAAGGGACAGTCATTTTTGCAAGACATTGCAGCCGGTTGCGCAAATGGCAACAGGCCGGTCCATCTCGTCCATAGGGTCAGCAGCAATAGCAACATGCCGGGTATTGCATCCATCTGCCCGGCTAGCCGCATACATATTGCCTGTCCGCCGGGGAATATTCCATTTCGGTGTTTCTTGGCGTCAACCATCCGTCAGTCAGTCACAAAGCGGGCAAATCAGGATCTACCCCACAACGCCACTGACCCCAGGCATCGACTCATCCCGTATGACCGTCAATTGGTTGCAGCTTCTGCCTTAAACTTATTGATATCCGGCAGCCGCAGCATCTGGTCTTACAGTGAAAAACATTATAGGGGCGAATGCCCACCATTCTCAGCAACGGGTCACACCTGCCGTCAAATATCTGACGGTCGACGCAGAAAGCGCAGGTCAACGCCTTGACAACTACTTGCAACGCCACCTCAAAGGTGTGCCTAAAACCCATGTATACCGCATCATCCGCAGCGGCGAAGTACGCCTGAACAAAGCGCGCGCAACTGCGGACAGCCGGATTGCGGCTGGTGACACGGTACGCATCCCCCCCGTAAGGCACGCGGCAGACAAATCAACTTCGGCACCGGAATTGGCTGGCAACTTCGCTCCTGCTCGCGCTTTTCCCATCCTGCTGGAAGACGATTACCTGATCGCGATCGACAAACCGGCCGGCACAGCGGTGCATGGCGGTAGCGGCGTAAGTTTTGGCGTCATCGAACAGCTGCGTCGCGCACGCCCAAACGCTCGCTATCTGGAGTTGGCGCACCGCTTGGACCGTGAAACCAGCGGCATTTTGCTGGTGGCCAAAAAACGCAGCGCACTCAGGGCCTTGCAGGACCAGTTTCGTGATCGTTCCACCGGGAAAACCTATCTAGCGCTCGTATGGGGCGACTGGCCGGCGCACAAGAAAGTCATCGACCTGCCCCTGCACAAGTACCTGGTTCAATCAGGGAGCGGCGAAGGAGAGCGGCGCGTAAGACCGGTTGCGAAAAACGATCCAGACGGCATGCCCGCCATTACGCTGGTACGCGTCGCCCAGCGCCTGCAACACCCGCTAGGCTCCATGACGCTGCTGGAAGTCACCATCAAGACGGGGCGCACCCACCAGATTCGCGTCCACCTGGCCAGTCAGGAGCGTCCGATCGTTGGTGACGACAAATACGGCAACTTTGCCCTCAACAAGGCCGTGCAAAAAACCGGGTTGCCGCGCATGTTCCTGCATGCCTGGCAGCTGCGATTCATCCATCCAGCCCATCAACAGGACGTGCAACTGCAGGC
This sequence comes from Allobrachymonas sp., assembly GCA_018054915.1. Classification (GTDB taxonomy): domain Bacteria; phylum Pseudomonadota; class Gammaproteobacteria; order Burkholderiales; family Burkholderiaceae_C; genus Brachymonas. Next base: position 7,378 of record JAGPIR010000024.1, on the reverse strand, counting down.
AGAACTCCCGCAGACCTTACAGGAATGGCTGCTGCAATGCACACGCGGTGCAATAGACAATGCGCAGACATGAAAAAAGCCGCTATCAAGCGGCTTTTTCGGGATTGAGAAACACTCAGCCCTGGATCAGGCCATTGGTCCGAGCAGTATGGATTGCCTGGGTGCGGCTCTTGACGCCGAGACGACGGAACAGGCGCCACAAATGCACCTTGACGGTGTGTTCGCTAATGCCCAAATGCTCCGCAATCTCCCGATTGCTAAGCCCCTGATCAAGCGCAGCCAGCAACTGCACCTGGCGCTTGGAAAGACGGTTAGCCGAAAAATCATCCTCATCCAGCGTACTATCTGGCAGCAACAAGGTGCGCAGCGACAGAAATAGGTCCTTGGTTTCCGAAAGTTTCGATACATAGGCATCTGCACCCGCTTCAAGGCACTGGTTTTCAGCCTCGTCGGAGCTTTGTTCGGAAACGACGATCAGCAAGCTGTTGGGGTAATGGTGTTTGACTTCGCGTACCCCCGACATTCCGAGACTATCACTGAGCGTCAGATCCAGACAAATGACTTCAGGGGCACCATGCTTTTTAACAGCCGCGGGCAGACCACCGACGCGATCAAGTTCAACCACCGTCTCGCCAAGCCTGATGCGACGCAACAAGGTAGCCAGCGACTCCCGATACAGCGGATGATCTTCAATGACAAAGAATGGCATGGATAGAAAAATGAAAACAAAAGTAAATTATCGAGATTTAGTCTGGCCGGTATGGCGTCACCATTCAATCAACTGGAATCGATAATGGCGACATGCGATATATGCACATGAACCCGCCCACCGGGCAGTAAATCATGTCTATCCGACATCCCTTACTTTTTAAATAATATCTGAAAAATAACCGTCAATTGACATTCTGTTGAAAAATATGAATTTAGTTTTTTTGCATACGATTATTTTTTAAATAATAAATATATATTATTAATGCATGGATTTATGACAACAAAAAGCGCAACGGCAACAAAAGCACTTCGATGACATAAAGAGTGCCCGCAATCACAGGCAACATCCACCATGTTGTGATGACACGCATCATCACCAATGCCATCACAATATAAAACCCGAAGGGTTCGATACGGGAAAACCGGGCTGCCCATTGCGGCGGCAAGAGTCCAGCGAGGATGCGCCCGCCATCCAGTGGCAGCATCGGGAACAGGTTGAAAGCAAACATCACCAAATTGGCCAGAACCCCTGCCTGACATACGCGCGGGAAGAACTCATACGGCTGCATACCAAGGACCGGCAACACATGGCCGACCGCCATCCAGGCGATGGCCTGAAGCACATTCGATCCTGGGCCGGCAAGCGCCACCAGCGCCATGTCACGACGTGGATTGCGCAGCAAGTGCGCCTGAACGGGCACTGGTTTGGCATACCCAAAGACAAAGCTGCCTCCGGTGCCAAAATACAGCAATAACGGCATGACAATGGTTCCCAACGGATCGACATGCATGAACGGGTTGAGTGTGACACGCCCGAGCGACCGCGCCGTGTCATCGCCCAGATACCATGAAGCGTAGGCATGCGAAGCCTCATGCAACGTGATAGCCAGAAGGACAGGAATGGCGTAGACGGCAAATGTCTGGACGATGGTGGCGGTATTGGACATCAAGGGCAAATCAAGGTGGTATCTCCGCGGCACCGGCATAGGCCGAAGGCGGCGGCATACAAGTCATTCAGATACTATTAAGCATGATCCATCAAGCGGAAAAGCCTCGCTTTGCGCGTGGAAATATGTATCTCGGATTACACACGCCCAATAGCATACCCGCTGACTGCGTCAGTGTCTCCCTCCACGGCATCGATCAGCCGCAGCAGGGGCCATAGCTCGCGATAACGCCGTGCCGTGTCTCGAATGTAACGGATGAACCGTGGTGCATCCGCCAGATATTTTTCCTTGCCATCACGCAGGGTCAGGCGCGCAAAAATGCCTGCCACCTTGAGATGCCGCTGCAACCCCATCCACTCGCAAGCCCGGTAGAAACTCGCAAAATCGCTGTGCCAGCCCTCATGATCCAGCAACCCGGTCCGGCGGGCACGCTCCCAATAACGCACTGTGATATCGATCACAAATTCTTCATCCCAACTGATGAAGGCGTCACGCATCAGACTGGCAATGTCATACGTCACGGGGCCATACACAGCATCCTGGAAATCGAGCACTCCCAGCCCCCCCCCCTCTTGTTCCGGCAACATGAGGTTGCGCGGCATGAAGTCCCGATGCACATACACCATGGGGGCAGCTAGATTGTGTCGCACGATCAGGTCGAACGCCGAGCCCAACACCTCTTGTTGCTCTGCTGTAAGCGCCACCTGGCGATGCCGTGCCAAATACCAGTCCGGAAACAGCTGGAGTTCACGGCGCAACAAGGCCTCGTCATAAGGGGGTAATTCACCGCGGCGTGAAGCCTGCTGCCAAGGCAGCAGGACGTCCAGCGCCTGCACGTACAACGGCTGCGCGTTGACGGGTATTGTGCTGTCAAGCGCGCTCATCATAGTTGCATGGCCCAGATCGGTCAGCAGCATGAACCCGCTGGCCTCGTCCCATTCAAGCACATGGGGCGCATGTAATCCGGCATCCCGCATCAGTTCCGCCACCCGCACAAAAGGGCGGCAGTCTTCCTTGTCGGGCGGGGCGTCCATAACAATACGGGCAGGGTGTCCCGCCAAACCCCGCACGCGCAGGTAACGGCGGAAGCTGGCGTCGGCGCTGGCGACATCCACTTTTCGGGGATCGATTTTCTGCCGCTCGGCAATCGCGTCAAGCCATTGTTCAAAGCGAGCCGCACGTACGGAATCTGCCCACAATGGCGAGGTTGTGTTGGTCATGGAGAATGTGCAATGGGTAACAATAAAGGCTGTTCTATATTGTGGCATGGCACACACCGCCAACAGGGAAGCGCCAATTGGCTGGCAAAATGCTGATTCTGCCCATGATCGTGCTTCAGGAGAATTGTCCGTGTCTACATGCGCAACAATGCGTTCCAAATTGCTTCCCGCCGGTTTCCCGCCTGTGGCACTGCCGACCGCCATCCAACGGACACGCCGCGATGCGCGCCTCCGCGGCTTCTGCTGAAAAATGGCACGTTCGCGCCCGTATGCAGCAACCCGTTTTTTTCAAGTGACCCCTCTCGGCTGCAATGTCTCCGTCCCTTGAGCAACCGCCTCCCCCCGCAGCGCTGAAGCCGCTGCATGTCTGGATTCTGCTGGCCATCCTGACAATGGGTTCGGCCAACCCGGCAAAGGCGCAGACCGAGCCTGCGGCCGCTCCTGCTGGCAAGCCGCTGGTGCTGCAATCCAGTCCATGGCTGGAGGAGTCCTTGCCCAGCCTCTCGCTGCAACAGGCGCCCATTCTGATATTCGGACAGCAGTTTGGCGGCGAAATCGACCGGCACATCACAGCTACAGGACAGCCCGAAATGCGGCGTCCTGGCAACATCCTCAAGGCCGATACCATCCGGTACGACCAGACCAGCAACACCTTGACCGCCGATGGCAGCGTCCGGCTCAACCGGATCGGCAATCGCTTTCGCGGGGACCGGCTCCTGCTGCAGCTCGACAGCTATGAGGGCAGTTTCAGTAACGTCCATTTCGAAATCATCAAAACCGGCGGGCTGGGAAATGCAAGCCGGGCGGATTTCATCGGCCAGAACTACAGCGTTGTCTACGATGCCATGTATTCAACCTGTTACCCCGACCCGGAAAAACCAGATGCATGGAATCCCAGCTGGTTTGTGCGAGGAAAAAAAATTATCCTGGACACCGAACAGGACGAAGGTCATGTCGAAAACGGAACACTGGTTTTTGGCGGTGTACCCGTCCTCCCGGTACCGGAATTCAGTTTCCCCTTGTCAGACAAGCGCCGCTCCGGATTGCTGCCACCAACCATCCATTTCAGCAGTCGCAGTGGCGTCGCGTACAGCCAGCCCTACTATTTCGACATCGCCCCAAACCGGGATGCCACGGTTGCAACCAACATCAGCAGCAAGCGCGGCGTCGACCTGTATGGCCAGTTCCGCTATCTTGAACAGAGCTACCACGGTCAGCTTGACTTCAACCTGATGCCCAACGACCGGCTCACCGGCACGAAAAGGTGGAGCTACAACTATGCCCACGAACAGTCTTGGCCGACGCAATCCTGGGGAACATTCGGCCTGTCGGCCGATCTCGGGCGCGTCAGTGACAACACCTACTGGCGCGACTTCCAGGAATTCAATGGACAGCGCAACCGGCTGATCAGCGAACGCCTGGTGCCCAGCACTGCAGCCCTGAACTGGAACCTTGGAAACTGGTCGGCCTATGTCCGCGAACAACGCTGGCAAACTCTTCAACTGCCTGATCCGGACAACATCATTCCGCCATTTGACCGATCCCCTCAAGCCCATCTGCGTTACGCCCGCAGCCAGTTGGCAGGACTGGATGTGTCGTTCAACCTGGATGTGACACGGTTTCGCTCCGACCCCTTGCTGACAAAATATCCCAACGGCACCCGCAGCTACGCCAACGCCCGTGTCAGCTATCCCTGGCTACAGCCCTGGGGATTTATCATTCCCTCCCTGCAAGGCAACACCACGCACTACCAGACCGACACCCCCATGCCCAATGGCGCACGCAGCGCCACCAGAACGCTGCCTACATTCACGCTCGACAGCGGCCTGACTTTCGAGCGCGACTCAACACTGTTCGGCCGCAAGATCTCGCAGACCTTGGAGCCCAGGCTGTTTTATGCCTATACGCCCTATCGCCAGCAGGACCATTTGCCGGTTTACGACTCCGCGCTGAAAGACTTCAACCTCACAAGCATCTTCAGCAGCGATCCCTTCACCGGCTCGGATCGCATCAGCAACAACAACACCCTCACAGCCGGAGTGACCAGCCGCCTGTACGACTCCGGCACCGGTTCCGAGCTGGCCCGTTTGAGTGTGGCCCAACGCCACCGTTTCACGCCCCGCCAAGTCTTTCTAAATACGCAAGACAAGCCAGAAAAACGCAGCTTCAGCGATATCCTGGCCGAAGGCAGCATCAACTGGACTGCAAAGTGGGGTGTGCAGGCCTCGCTGGATTATGACCAGCAGACAAATTCCATCGCCAACGGCAGAATTGGCGCGCGTTACTCTCCCGGGCGGTTGCGCAGTATCACGGCTAGCCTGTCACGCCAGTCCGACGGGTACAAACAAGTCGATATAGGCTGGCAATGGCCGATCAACAGCCCCAGGGAAGACGGGAACAAAAGCCTTAACCCGACGCGCGGACAGGACGGCGGCCGATGGTATTCGGTTGGCCGGGTATATTATTCCCTCTCGGACCGGCGCATGACCGATGCGCTGTTCGGAGTTGAATACGATTCCTGCTGCTGGATCGGCCGTCTGGCATGGCGCCGCCGCCAAACGCAGACTTTGCCAGCGGTCGTGAACAATTCCATCATGGTCCAGCTTGAGCTGACAGGCCTGACGCGCATCGGCACCGGGGCGTTGCAGGCCTTCCGTGAAATGATCCCCAGTTACACCCCCTTGCGTGAACCACGGCTTTACCAGACCAGCCGCTTTGAACGTTACGACTGATTCCGTATGACCCGAGATTCATGAGGTATTTCATGCGCACCATTCTTCAAACATCCTTCATCAAAACCGCCACCGTCCTGACAATGATTGCTCTGGCGGGCATAGCCACAGATCCGGTGCAGGCGGCAAAAAAACGCCCGGCCAAGAGGCCGGTTTCGGCCTCGATCGCCAACAAGCCTGCTGCCAGCGATGGCAAATCCGCCGGGGGCGATTATGTAGTCGCCGTGGTCAATTCAGATCCAGTGACTAATCACGAAGTCAACCAACGCGCACAAGAGCTCGCGCAGCAGCTCACCAGACAACATGGGAAACTTCCCTCGCACGAAGCCTTGCTGAAGCAGGCCTTGCGCGAAATCATCCTGCAAAAGGCCGCCATCCAATCGGTACGCGACACAACTCTGGACATTACCGATGAAGAATTTTCCAATGCCGAAAAACAACTCGCTGGTGAACGCCATGTGACCGCGCAGGAATTCCGCAAACGCATCATGGCCGAACGCCACATCAATGAGGCCGAATACCGCAAGGAATTGACCGACCAGCTGCTGCTGGGAAAAATGCGTGACACGCGCACGTCCATGGCGACAGAAAAGGTCACAGAACTGGATGCGGTTCACTGGCTGCGCACCCATTCTTCCAGCGCCATGCAGATTACGGAAAACCACGTGCGGCACATCCTGCTGCCGGCTAGCAACGAAGCTGCGGCACAACTGGCCGATGTCCGCAAGCGCATCCTCGCAGGCAAACTCGACTTTGCAGCGGCCGCGCGCAATCTCTCGCAAGACGCCAGCGCGTCCCAGGGCGGCGACCTGGGCTGGGCGCCTGATGGTGCTTTTGTGCCTGAGTTCCAGGAGCAGATCAGCACCCTGAAACCCGGCGACCTGAGCCAGCCTTTTGCCTCACGCTTTGGTGTGCATCTGGCGCAATTGGTCGACCGCCGCAACAGTCCTATGACACAGGAACAAAAGATGATTGCCGCCCGCAATGCCCTGCGGCAGCAAAAGGCCGAAGAAGCCCTGCTGAAATGGGAAAGTGACGTACGCGCCCAGGCGTACATTGAAATGCGCGAGGCTCCCCGTTGAAGCGCCCCCAGGCTGCCGGCAAGCGAACCGCCGCGCAACGCCTGCCCGCGGCACGCCATTTGCAGGGACATATTGCCCGCAAACGCTTTGGCCAGCATTTTCTGGCCGACACATCCGTCATCGACGGCATCGTCAAGGCCATCGCTCCCCAGCCGCAAGACATACTCGTTGAGATCGGCCCGGGGCTTGCGGCACTGACACAGCCCTTGCTGGAATGCGTTCCCCGGTTGACCGTGATTGAACTGGACCGCGACCTGGCCGCACGCCTGCGCAAGCAGGAGGGACTTACCGTCATCGAATCCGATGTCCTGCAGGTCGACTTCACCGCACTGGCAGCCAGTATGGCGACACACAGCCTGCGCGTGGTGGGCAACCTGCCCTACAACATCTCCACCCCCATCCTGTTTCATCTGCTGGACCATGCCAGCGTGATACACGACCAGCATTTCATGCTGCAGAAAGAGGTGATTGACCGCATGGTGGCCACTCCCGCTACCGCGGCCTACGGCAGGCTCAGCGTGATGCTGCAGTGGCGCTACGCCATGGAGCAAGTGCTGTTCGTCCCGCCGCACAGCTTCGACCCCCCGCCCAAGGTTGACAGCGCCGTGGTGCGCATGCAACCCCATGCCCGTCCAGCCGCCGTGCCTCCCGCATTGCTGGCCGAACTGGTGCGGGTTGCATTCAGT
>JAGPIR010000217.1 GCA_018054915.1 Allobrachymonas sp. | reverse complement strand
GCGCTGGCCCGCTGGCCCGCACGCTACCTGATCCGTAATCCGGGCGTCATCGACGAGCTGGCGCAACGCTCCATGCTGCAACAGCGCTTCGAACCCGCAACTTTCAGAAAAAAACTGACCCTGCGCCTGCAAGCCCTGCAATCGACCGGCGAAGATGACGAAGAAAACGTGCTCAACCTGTTGCGCCGGGCCATGCATGCCGAAACCTTTCGCACGCTGGCGCGTGACCTTGACGGCCGGCTATCGGTGGAACAGGTGGCAGATGATCTCAGCGCACTGGCGGATGCCATTCTGGACATCGCCACACGCTGGTGCTGGCAGCGCATGCTTCCCAAAGTCCATGCTTTGGGCATGGGCGACGTCGTGCCACAAGACCTGTCGGGACACTTCGCCATCATTGCCTATGGCAAGCTGGGCGGCCTGGAACTGGGTTACGGCAGCGACCTGGATCTGGTTTTTCTGTACGAAGACAGCCATGAACGCGCCGGCGAAGCCTACGCGACCCTGGTGCGCAAGCTCATCGTCTGGCTGACCACCAAGACCGGCGAAGGCGATTTGTACGAAATCGACACGGCCTTGCGCCCCAATGGCAACGCCGGATTGCTGACCACAACGATCGACGCGTTCGAAAGCTACCAGCTGCAACGCGGCAGCAACACCGCCTGGGTATGGGAACACCAGGCCATGACCCGGGCCCGTTGCTGTTTTGGCAGCCCGCGCATGCACCAGATGTTCGACGGCATCCGGGAAAAAGTGCTGACTGCCCCACGCGATGCCACCAGTCTGCGGCAGGAAATCATCGCCATGCGCCGCCGCGTCAGCCAGGCTCACGCCGAAAAACCCGGGTGGTTCGACTTCAAGCACAGTCCCGGCGGCATGATCGACGCCGAGTTCGTCACCCAATATCTGGTGTTGCTGCACAGCGCCCGCCATCCGCGCATGCTGGAAAACCGCGGCAACATCGCCTTGCTGGAACGCGCCGACGATCTGCAAATCCTGCCTGCGGGCCAGCAACTCGGACACGCAGCCGCCAGGGCCTACCGGGAATTGCGCCGCCGGCAGCATCTGGCGCGACTCAACGAAGAACCGGCGCAATGCTCCACGGATGCCGCTCTGGAGCAGGCACAGGCCATTCGCATCTTGTGGCAAACCGTGTTTCAAGAACACGGCTAAGTGAATCCCGCGCCAACCCGTTGCGTTTTTTCTGCCTCGGGCACGAGGCACAGAGCCGCATGGCGGCACACAGCGGCCCCTGCCTGCGCGCGCAGATTCACGCCAACCGGACACGCCCAGGCCGTTCAGCGGCATCGCATACACTTGCTGGTTTGAGCGGCACGGATGCCCGCAGGAAGAAGCCAGCAAAGGCACAAAGAGGAAAACAATGAGTCTGAAATGTGGAATCGTGGGGCTGCCCAATGTGGGCAAGTCCACCCTGTTCAATGCGCTGACCAAAGCCGGCATTGCCGCCGAAAATTACCCCTTCTGCACCATTGAACCCAATGTGGGCGTCGTCGAGGTGCCCGATCCGCGTCTGACGCAACTGGCCGGAATTGTCAAACCCGAACGCGTGCTGCCCGCCATCGTCGAGTTTGTCGACATTGCCGGGCTGGTCGCGGGCGCCAGCAAGGGAGAGGGGCTGGGCAACCAGTTCCTGGCGCACATCCGCGAAACCGACGCCATCATCAACGTGGTGCGCTGTTTTGAAGACTCCAATGTCATCCATGTAGCCGGCAAGGTTGATCCCATCTCCGACATCGAGGTCATCCAGACCGAACTATGCCTGGCTGATCTGGGAACAGTCGAAAAAGCCCTGCAACGCTACGCCAAGGCGGCCAAATCCGGCAACGACAAGGAAGCTGCGGCCATGCTCAAGGTGCTCGAAGGGGTGCAGGCCGGCCTGCTCGAAGGCAAACCCGCTCGCATTCTGGACCTGAGCAGCGAACAAAAGGCCTTGCTCAAGCCCCTGTGCCTGATCACAGCCAAGCCTGCCATGTTTGTGGGCAACGTGGCCGAAGATGGTTTTGACAACAACCCCCTGCTGGAACGCCTGAAAGAGTTTGCCCGCTCCCACGGCAACGCACCGGTTGTCGCCATCTGTGCCAAGATTGAAGCAGAACTTGCAGAAATGGACGATGAAGACCGCGTGGAATTCCTCAGGGAGCTGGGCCAGGAAGAACCCGGCCTGAACCGCCTGATTCGCGCCGCCTTTGGCCTGCTGGGCCTGCAAACCTATTTCACCGCAGGCGTCAAGGAAGTGCGTGCCTGGACCATTCACCAGGGTGATACCGCTCCGCAAGCCGCGGGCGTAATCCATGGTGACTTCGAACGCGGCTTCATCCGGGCGCAGACCATCGCCTTTGAGGACTTCATCCAGTACAAGGGGGAGCAAGGCGCCAAGGAAGCCGGCAAGATGCGCGCCGAGGGCAAAGACTACGTGGTGAAAGACGGCGACGTGATGAACTTTCTGTTCAACGTCTAACGCAGAAGTAACCATCAGTGAAGCCCCCGCGAAAACTTGAACCATTTGGGAGTAGAGAATTCCAACCCCAGGAATCTCTACGTGAAAAAAACCAGATTCAGTGAAAGTCAGATTGTGGCCATCCTCAAGGAGGTCGAGCTTGGCGCCAAGGTGGGTGAGACCTGCCGCAAGCGCGGCGTGAGCGATGCAAACCGCTTCATCTTCAATCGGCTCACCCAGCCAAAACCGATATCGAGGGATGCTTTGGCGCGGAGCTGGAGTGGCTGCCACTCTCGGAAAAGAAATCCTGCCGCATCCAGTACAGCAAGCCGGTGGATGGCTACAACAGGGACAATTGGCCGGACATGATCCAGTGGCTCGTCACATACATAACCCGTCGGGAACAGGCCGTGCGCGAACCACTGAAAGGTATTCGGCCACAGATCAGGTTGCGCAACAGCACGCCGGAACTGGGCGATATCTGAGACCTGAGTTCACGCAAACCAAGCCA
>JAGPIR010000216.1 GCA_018054915.1 Allobrachymonas sp. | reverse complement strand
GCCAGCCCCTTGCCCATCATCGGACTGGGCATGGTTGAGCGCGCCATCAAGGCCCGCCGACACCGCCCGATCTTCATCGTGGACCTCGCCGTGCCGCGCGATGTGGAACAGGAGGTTGGCGAGCTGGACGATGTCTTTCTCTACACCGTCGATGATCTGGCCCAGATCGTCGAGAGCGGCGTCGAATCCCGCCAGGCGGCAGTGGTTGAGGCCGAAGGCATCATCGGTCACCGGGTGCATGAGTTTCTTGGCTGGCTGCAGGCCCGTGACACCGTGCCGGTCATCCGCGCCCTGCGCGATGCCGCCGAGCGCAGTCGCCAAATGGAAGTGGAACGGGCACTCAAACTGCTGGCACGCGGTGAAGCAGCGGAAGACGTCATCCGGCAATTGTCGTTGCGCCTGAGCAACAAGCTGCTGCATGCACCGAGCAGCACCCTGAATTCAGCCGATGGCAGCGAGCGGGCTTTCCTGCAGGCAGGTGCCGAGCGGCTATTTCATTTGCACGACGCGCCGGTTCAGCACATCAAGCGACGGCGTCAGCAGGGGCGCTGAGCAACTCCCGGGCCACCTGACCGCTCACCATCACCCGGTTGCGTCCGCTGCGCTTGGCTTCCAGCAGCGCATCATCGGCCGCCGCAATTAGACTGGCGCCGGTATCGTGCGCCCCCCAGACCGCGACACCGCAACTGAAAGTAGCCGTCAGCACTCCTGCCGCGTGCGCGTGCGGCAACCGGGAAAAATCGTCCCGAACCTGGTCAAGCACCCGGAACGCCTGCTCTGCCGTCACACCAGGTAGGGCGACAATGAATTCCTCGCCACCATAGCGGCCGATCAGATCGCTGCTGCGCAAGCGACCGCGCAGCAGCCAGCCCAAACTGCGAATGACCTGATCCCCCACCGGATGACCATACGTGTCATTGATCGATTTGAAGCGGTCAATATCCAGCATCGCCACCGCCAGCAACTCAGAACCTGCCGCATCAAGGGCCATGCGCTCAACCTGGGTTTTCGAAGCCAGATGGTTGAGCAAGCCTGTCAGACTGTCGTGCTGGCTGGTATACAGCATTTCCCGGTAGCGTTCGATCTTGGTTTTGACCACCGACGCCAGGATGATCGGGTTTGCTGGTTTGGTCAGGAACTGGTCCCCACCCAGGCGCAGCGCTTCCACCTGTTGCGCAATGTCTGTTTCACTCGACAAATAAATCACCGGCAACGCCCGGTATTCCGGCACCTGGCGCAAGGCACTGGTTGCCTCGACGCCGGTGCAGAACGGCATGTACATATCCATCAGAATGACATCCGGGCGGTATTGCGCAGCCGCTTCCAGCAACTGCCGCGGGTCATTGATGGCATGACTGTCAATGGTGTGCTGCTCGAGGGCCCGTCGCACGTGCGCAGTTGCCGTTGCGGAATCTTCGACGATCAGGACGCGATACGCGTCTTGCTCGTTGCGTCCGATCAGGTCCAGCACATGAGAAATCAGGTCACAACTGCTGCGCCCTGCCGCCAGACAGGTATCCGCTCCCGCCCGCTGCAGCAGAATGATGCTCTGCAGATTAAGCGGAACGCCAAGACAGTAGATATACGTCCCCGGAAAAACACTGCGCAGCTTGACGATGGCCTTGATCGCATCTGGCGGGTAAGCCCTACCTTCGACATCGGGGATAAAGACTGCCGCCAGCGGCGCTTCGTCCTCTGGCGAAAAAAGGGTGTTCCATGCCGCCTGCTCCGTCTGGAAACCAAAAAACTCCAGTCGCTCAGCGAGCGCGCGCGCAGGCTCTGAACCCGCCTGGGAGATCATCAGAAGACGCCTTTGGCCTCGAACCTTGGGTGGTGTGCCCTGGCGCGCATCGCAGCGCCGCCCCCCCTGGCTGGGCGGCGCATCCTGCTGACGCAAACCATCCAGAATCACCGCCAGCTTCCGCTCGATCGACAACGCCTGATCCAATGGCACCGGATGCATGCCTGGCTCGGCAAACAGCGTCAGGGCCGTATTTTCAAGCTCCTGGCAATGCCGAACCAGTCCCGGCAGATGACGTTTGTGCAACTGCTCAGCCAAACCGTTCAGCAAAACAACAAACTCAACAAAAACATCAAATTCACCGCGCGCACGATACGCCGCCCACCCATTTTCCAGGGCTTCAGCAAGCTTATGTATCGGACGTGGCGCGTTTGTCATGGCAGATGCGAGGTGATTATTCCGGGATTATCGGCGCCCCGCCTTCGCATGGCAACGCATATTTGCCACTTAACACCGTTTTTATCAGGCATTCTGCACAACGATATTCGGAAATTTTGATGACATATCCTTGGCTTTTTCTGCAACTTTCACCGCAATCCGTCGCGCAATGGTGCGGTAAATCGTCGCCGCTTGTGAGTCTGGCGCACCGACCACAGTCGGTTGGCCTCCATCTGCCAGTTGCCGGATGCTCATCTCCAGGGGCAGCGCACCAAGAAATTCGACAGCGTAGTCGGCGCACATTTTTTCGCCCCCGCCCTCACCGAATACATGTTCGGCATGGCCGCAACTTGAACAGATGTGGATGCTCATGTTCTCCACCAACCCCAGAATGGGCACATTCACCTTCTCGAACATTTTCAGCCCCTTGCGCGCATCGATCAAGGCAATGTCCTGTGGCGTGGTAACGATCACTACGCCCGTGAGAGGCACTTTCTGCGCCAGCGACAGCTGCGTGTCTCCGGTCCCTGGCGGCATATCAACAATAAGGTAATCAAGATCGTGCCAGCGCGTCTGATTCAGCATCTGATCAAGCGCCTGCACCACCATGGGGCCACGCCAGATCATCGGGGTCTCGACATCGACCAGGAAGCCGATGGACATCGCCTGCACCCCATACGCCACCAGCGGCTCCATGCTTTCACCATCGCTCGACTCCGGCTGCTTGCCAGCCAGACCAAGCATCTGCGGCTGCGAAGGACCGTAGATGTCGGCATCCAGAATACCCACGGTCGCCCCTTC
>JAGPIR010000215.1 GCA_018054915.1 Allobrachymonas sp. | reverse complement strand
TGCCTGTGGGGCAGAGTGGTGAATCGCAGCAATGGGTCACGGCGACCATGCGTTCACTGTCGCTCGCGGCGCGCGGCGGCTTCCTCGACCGGGCGCTTGATGACCTGAGCAAAGTGGCCTGGGACCGCGGACCGGTGCGCCTGGGAACCTACCAGAAAGCCGATGGCGGTCATGTGCCGCGCTGGCACGACAGTGAAGTGGCGGCGATTGCCTATGCCATCCAGAACCTGATCGCCGAGCGTCAGCAGGCAGCGCAGGGTTCGTTATTCGAGCCAGAAGAACTTGTGCACACCGGTGCAGGACGCGCTGAAGAACTGCCCGAGCAGGTGCCAAGCGCAGTGATGGCCGGCAAAAAGTGTCCTGAATGCGGCGCGCATGCCATGATTCGCAAGGATGGCTGTGACTATTGCACCCAATGCGGGCACGTGGGCGGTTGCGGCTGAAAACTGGAGCATTCATATACGCGGGGCGCGCGCGGTACGGACCGGCGACGGTACACTTAATAAATGTTCGCACGCATCCAGTCCGATATCCAATGCATTCTTGAACGCGACCCGGCGGCCCGCAGCCGCTGGGATGTGGTGTTTTCGTACCCCGGCTTTCATGCCGTGGTGTTGCACCGTGTGGCCCACAGTTGCTGGAACAGCGGCTGGAGGTGGCTGGCGCGCTGGATTTCCCATTGGGGCCGCTTTCTTACGGGTATTGAAATTCACCCCGGCGCCAAAATAGGCGAGCGAGTGTTCATCGATCACGGCATGGGCGTGGTGATTGGTGAGACGGCCGAAGTGGGTGACGATTGCACCATCTATCATGGAGTAACGCTGGGGGGCACATCGCTGTACAAGGGCGCCAAGCGCCATCCCACGCTGGGCCGGGGGGTGGTGGTGGGTGCGGGCGCCAAGGTGCTGGGTGGTTTTGTCGTGGGCGACGGCGCACGGGTGGGCAGCAACGCGGTTGTCATCAAGCCGGTGCCGGCTGGTGCCACTGCTGTTGGCAACCCGGCGCGCATCATGCAGGCCGGCGATGATGTGAAGCGCGAACAAGCGGCTTCCGGGATGGGATTTTCAGCCTACGGCGTCACGCAAAATGATGACCCCCTGAGTCAGGCGATGCGCGGCCTGATTGATAATGCGGCCAGCCATGAGCACCAGATCGCCTTGTTATGGCAGGCTGTCGAAAAAATCTCCACCCGAGTGCAGGATTGCGCGCCCCTACCTGAGGATGCCACGCGCAACGAGCATTTCGAGGCTGAAAAGTTCTCCGGCCTCTTGGGTAAATAAACCTGCGTCGGCAGACATTGCCGACGGGCCCGGCAGCCCCCCCGGTCAGGGGGTTCCTTGCAGCAGCAGGTTGTAGCCCATGTCATAGGTGCTGGCGGGCACCTCAAGCACAAAGAATTGTTGCTCGTCATTCTTGAGGACAGCGTTATCGACTCCGATGCGCAGGTGGTAGCGGCCCGGCCCCAACTTGGGCAGCACGAGTTCGTTTCCGGCAGACTGGAGGCTGGCCAGCGGAGTGGAGAAAGTACCTTCGCTTGCGAGATCAATCTTGACAGTCGTGGCGCCTGGCAACGCTTCAAAATCAGCGGTCGAAACAGCTGTCCATGACAGATGCAGCCTGCCCTGTCTGTTTTGCACTGAAGGATTGCGCAACAGCCAGGCGGGCTGGCGCAGTTCAATCGCGCTTGTGGCATCTAGCCCCTCCAGCCCCTGGGCGTCCACGGCACGGGCCCGCAGATGCCAGACACCATTTTCAAGCCGGCTCAGGTCGGCCTGTGGCAGAGTGTTCTTTTCCGAAAAGCGGATGTCGTTGAATGTGGGGTCGCTGGCGGCGATCACCCGGTAGGCGACTGCGCCGGGCGCCGGACTGAATGACCAGTAGGCATTGGGGCGCCGGAGGATCTGTCCTTTTTCAGGAACGGTTGGCGGGGGAAGCAGCGGTATGGCCTGCATCTCGGTCTTGTTGGGATCAACCACGGCACCCTGGCCCCCATTCAGGGCAATTTCGGAATTTTTCCAGGTATTGATGTTGCTGACGCTGCCTTCCAGGACTTCGGCGCGGTCAAACGGCACGAAACGATCGGCGGCCGCCACCCGGAACTGTGTGCCGCGCACGCCGATGAGAGAAGTCACCGTTTCGACCTCTACGGGCTTGCTGTCGGCATTTCCGGTTTTGTCTTTTTTCTTCACCGCGCTTTCAGCGGCTCCTTGTATCAGCCGGATCTTGCTGCCAATCCACTGCATGAATTTCCCGCCGCTGGTGCTTTCTGGGGCGGTGTAGGTGCGGCTGTGCACGATGTCGGCGACCGAGGATGGCAGGATCTTCAACCGCGATCCGTCAGCCAGTTCAACCACCGCCGAGCTGTCGGCTTCTGCGGTGATGCGGGTGTTTTCATCCAGCCGCACGCCAGCCCTTGCTTCCTGCCCGTTGATTTGCACCTTGCCGGCTGTCTGTATCAAGCGGGCCTGCTCCGGCTTGAAAGGCAACAGGCTC
Organism: Allobrachymonas sp.; assembly: GCA_018054915.1. Taxonomy (GTDB): domain Bacteria; phylum Pseudomonadota; class Gammaproteobacteria; order Burkholderiales; family Burkholderiaceae_C; genus Brachymonas. The sequence continues at coordinate 490 of JAGPIR010000215.1, read as the reverse complement.
AAAGGCACGTATACAACCATGCCAGGGGCCGGTAACCGGTTGTTTTCCAGTTTGTTGAAATAGGAAACTTGCAGGCAATTGGCGGCTGCAATCTTGAACTTTCTGCATACGCCATCCAGCGTCTCGCCCTGCTGGATGGTATGGGTTACGCTGGAGCCTCTGACTGGCCCGGCAGAGGGTGTTGCGGCTGCCGAGGGGGGGGCGGCAGGCGTGGCCTGTACGCCTTCCTCGGCATATGCCGCCGACACCGTCAGTCCCATCAGGACCCAGGTTGCCAAATGCAGGCGAGGATTGCGCAAACGAAAGCAGGCGATATCGGGCATGACGGAAGGTGTGAATGTACAAATGGGAAAATCAAGACATCTTTAAGGATGTTCCGGATTTTCCCATCATTTCACGGCCATTAGGTCATAACAGCATTACTGACCTGTTGTTCATCTGCCGCGCCGGGGCGCTCCTGCATGTTGCGTATCGCGTCCGGGGCGCTGCG
>JAGPIR010000214.1 GCA_018054915.1 Allobrachymonas sp. | reverse complement strand
ATGGCACCAGGCGCTGGCGCGCCATGCTCACGGTGCCACCCATCTTGGTGAAAGCCGCAAACAGCAGGTCGGTGCCGATGGCCAGGTGGGGTTTCACGCCAAAGAAGAAGATGAGCACGGGCGTCATGAGCGAGCCGCCGCCGACACCGGTCAGGCCCACAATCAGCCCGACGGCAAAGCCCGCAAAAACAAACGCGAAATCATGCATGGCTGCGAATGTAGAGGCGCGGCTTATGAAAACAAACGATTGTTTCGTGCTGCCCTTATGCGAATAAGCTTATGCACCAGCTGCGGCGCAGGTTGCGCGGGCTTTGATGGGGTTTCGTGCCTTGTTGGTTTCGCGGCCGGGGCGAGCAGCTACCCTGCAAGGGCCGCCCCGGCGCGCTGGTGGCGTCCGCCCAACCACACGCAGCGCCTGCGCGATGGAAAAGGCGCGAGGCGGCCCAGAAGGTGTTTTATTTTTCCAGCCGCTCCGTGCCCATGGCGCGTGCCAGGCGCGCGTCCAGCGGCAGCGGCTCGGCGTTCAACAGCGCGGCCAACAGCTCGCCGCACAGCACGGCCCGCGTGAGCCCGCGCGCGCCCATGGCGGTGCAGACCCACAGGCCGGGCAGGGTCTGGGCATCGACAGGGCCGACGATGGGCAGGCGGTCGGTTGCGGTGCAGCGCACGCTGGCCCAGGCGCGCACTGCGGCACTATCCGAGGGCGATGTGCTGGCAAACGCCGCCTGCAGCGTGGGCGCCGCGTTGGGCAGCAATTCCTGCAAGCGCCGCCAGTTGGTGGCATGGGCAGCCGCCACTTCGGCGGAGGTGAGCGGCAAGGCGTCCACATCCCGTTCAAAGGTGGAACCCATGTGCCAAGCAAGGCCCGCGTCTCGCGGAACGTGGGCGACCAGGCCGCCATTTCCGTTGACCGGAAAAGGGGGCAGGGCAGCAGCCCCTGCGTCTTGCACGCCCCACGACAACTGACCGCGCACAGACTGCAGTGGCAGGGTGGGTGCTGATGAGGCTGCAAGCAACGCATTGCAGGCCGGGCCTGCGGTCAGCACCACGCATTCAGCCTCGGCAATGGTGTGGCCGTGGTCATCCAGTGCCTGCCATATTCCGGTGGCGGCGCTGTCCCCGGTGGTGGCGCTGTCGGTCGCCGGGCTGCGCTGCAGCCGCGCTACCGATTTGCGGGGGCACCACTCGATGCCGGGCTGCGCCAGCAATGCGCGGACCAGGCGCGCGGGTTGCACCCAGCCCGCTTTCGCATGCCAGCAGGCGGGGGTGTCTTGCGCCAGCCCGGCGGCTTGTAGGGTGGGCGCGCTGGCTGCCTGGCTCCAGTCGGCACCAGGGCTTTGTTCCCAGCCTGCGGGCAGGCCCAGGTTCTGCTCGGGCCGGCGCTCCAGCACGCCGCAAGGATTCCAGTCCACGCCATCCTGCAACAACGCCTTCGACTGTTGCAGCATGGCGCGCACGCCGCTGCGCGATACGCGCGAGAAAACGTTGTCGTCCGGGGAGAGATGCGGGGCGAACAGACCCACCGGCAGTCCGGAGGCCCCCGCCGCCGGTGCATCGCCCATGTCCAGCACCTGCACCTGCCAGCCGCGCCGCGCCAGGCTGGCTGCCGTGGCGGCGCCCGCCAGACCTGCGCCAATCACCAGGCAGCGGGCAGGTGCAGCGCGCACGGGGCGGGTAGGGGGCGTGCGCGAAGTGCGCGGCTCCCACCGAGGATCGAAGGTGGCTTGCAGGTTGTCGCGCTTGGGCGGCACGCCCGGCACCTTCTCTACATGGAAGCCGCATTGCGTGAGCGCATCGCGCACTGCGCGCGCAATGGTCCAGGTGGCCAGGCGCGTGCCCCGGCGGCAGCAGCGCGCCACGGCCTTGAGCGTGTGCAGGTTCCACAGATCAGGGTTGTGCTGGGGGCTGAATCCGTCCAGGTAAACCGAATCCACGGTCCATTCCTGCTGGCGCAGCACCGTTTGGGCGTCGCCAATGCACAGTGTCAACAGCACGCGCCCGCCATCAAAGATGAGGCGGTGCACGCCGGGCAACAGCCCCCAGAACTGGTCGTGCAGTTCCTGGGCCAAGGGCGCAAGTTCCGGGTGGGCCGAGGCAGCGCGCAGCAGGTCAGCGGCACTGACGGGCCAGGCCTCTGTCGAGATGAAGTGCAGCAGGCGGGGGCGCTGCGCATCGGTCCGCCACGCCGCCCAGGTGACCAGAAAATTCAGCCCGAAGCCGAACCCGGTTTCGAGAATGCGCCATTGGGCCTGTCCGGCCCATGCCGCAGGCAGGCCGCAGCCGTGCAGGAAAACCTGGTGCGCCTGATCCAGCCCACCGTTTTCACTGTGATAACGGTCGCCGAAGCGGGGGCTGTACGGGGTGCCGTCCGGGAGCCAGTCAATGGGTTCGGACATGAGGAGCGATGAAAAAAGACGCGGGTCCGCGGTGGCTTGCAGGCCGAGGCCTGACCGGCACCGTCAACCGATTACCGTTGTGAATGAAACAGCTTATTGCTGCACTGGACCGCATTACGCGCTGGGCGGCACGTAGCCTGCAGCGGCGTGTGCGCCACCGCCAAAGAAATGGTTTTGACGAACCCACTTTTTGCAGCGCTGCACTGCGTTACGCGCTGGGCGGGACGTATCCCGCTGCGGCGTCTGCGCCGCCACCAAAAAAGTGGTTTTCCATCTGTCGGGCGAGGTATTGGCGGGCGCGGGCGTCGGCCAGGTTCAGGCGGTTTTCATTGACCAGCATGGTCTGGTGCTTGATCCAGTCCGCCCACGCCTGCTTGCTCACGTTTTCCCAGATGCGTTTACCCAGTTCGCCAGGGTAGGGAGGAAAGTCGAGACCTTCGGCTTCCTTGCCGAGCTTGATGCATTGAACGGTGCGTGCCATGGGATTTCCTTGTGTGATGTGCGAGCAAAAGGGTTGCTCAGATGATTTGGGTATAAAGAACTGAAATCTTAGTCGTTCCAGTTTTTAAGACGGCCTTCCAGAATGCGTTTCATCGGTGTTTGGCAC